>NZ_DKHR01000018.1:64276-111260 GCF_002453835.1 Psychrobacter sp. UBA6739 | reverse complement strand
GGTGACCATCGCCACCAACATGGCGGGTCGTGGTACCGATATTATCTTGGGCGGTAACTGGCAATCATTTATCGAAGATATTGATGCGGTCAGTCCGGAAGAGATGGCGCGCCTAAAAGCAGAATGGCAAGTCAAGCATGACCAAGTCGTTGCCGCTGGTGGCCTACATATCATTGGCTCTGAGCGTCATGAATCACGCCGTATCGATAACCAGCTGCGTGGTCGTGCTGGTCGTCAAGGTGACCCTGGGATGTCGCGCTTTTTCTTATCGCTTGAAGATGACTTGATGCGTATCTTCGCCGGTGACCGCGTGGTTAATATGATGCGGGCGATGGGCCTAAAAGAAGACGAAGCCATCGAACATAAAATGGTCTCAAAATCGATTGAAAATGCCCAAGGTAAAGTCGAAAGCCGCGATTTTGATGCCCGTAAAAATCTATTGAAATACGATGACGTCGCCAATGAGCAGCGTAAGGTTATCTATGGTCAGCGCGATGACTTGCTGGCAGAGATGGACTTATTGGAGGCCATCGAAGTTATGCATCATGAAGTTTATAACGCCATGATTGACCAGTTTATCCCGCCAGGCTCTATCGATGATCAGTGGAATATCGACGGCTTAGAAGACGAGCTTGAAGATGAGTTTAAAATTTCAATGCCGATTAACGATTGGCTGGATGAAGACCGCCGCCTAGATGAAGAAGGCTTACGTGCCAAAATTATCCAAACGGCATTGGATCGTTATCATGCCCGCCGTGAGCAAATGGGCGAAAAAGATGCCGCCCAGCTCGAGCGTCATTTTATGCTACAAAGTTTGGATAAGCATTGGAAAGAGCATTTAACCCAAATGGATCAGCTACGTAAAGGTATCCATCTGCGCGGTTATGCGCAAAAAAATCCTGAGCAAGAATATAAGCGTGAATCATTCGAGCTGTTCCAAATGATGCTTGGCGCGATTAAATCTGAGACCGTACAAGATTTATCACGCGTGCATATCCCAACCAAAGAAGAATTAGAAGCGTTAGAAGCTCAGCAGCGTGAAAATGCGGCGCATATGCAAATGCAGTTTGAGCACAGTGATATCGATAATATGGATGGCGGCGTAGAGCGACCAGCGGCGCAAAACCGTAGCGTTGCTGCTGGCGTAACAGCAGGGTCTATCGCGGGCAGTGGCACCAACAATGCCAGTGAGCCTAACCCATACGCTGGGATGAATATCAGCCGTAACGCCCCATGCCCTTGTGGTTCAGGTCTTAAGTACAAGCAATGTCATGGTAAAATATAGCATTCATAAGCGAATATTGATAATAAACAGCTAAGCATTGCCGCTCATATATCTCTAATATTCGTTAGTCTCAAAAGCCCTTATCTACTTTAGATAAGGGCTTTTCTGTATTTGCTCATATTCTTTGTCTCTACATTATCTTGAATCGACTATATTATTTGTAGATAGTAAAGTTGACTCTTCACAAACGAGTTGGCTATATTTTGTATTGATTAATTACAAATTCAACATAGGCGTGAATTTATGGACACGTTATAGTGTTTAACATATTCATTGGGGAAAGTGTTATGACTATAGAATTATTAAAAAAATTGCGTACTTCTGTGGCGCTGACTGGGCTACTTGCTGGTGTCCTGACGCTTGGTGCTTGTCAGCAACAGTCAGACACAGAAGCGGGTATAGATGATGGTGCTCATAGCGAAGAAACGGTGCCGATGTCCGCTGAACCTGCTGAGCCTAATGAGGTGGTTGTCGATACAGCGGATGCATCGCTCAGTGAAGTACAGGATGATACCGTAGCTTCGGTAAATAGTGGTGTCAGTCAAATAGCTTATCTGTGCTCACCTGAGCTGAAAGTTAATGCAACTTATAAAGAAGATGCCAAGCAAGTAGTCATCGCGACTGATACGGGTACAGTGACATTAAATAAAACCAATGATGGCAGTAATCCAGAAGTGTTCGAAGTAGCAACCGCTATTGATGGCAGTCAGGGCTTTACCCAGTGGCGTGTAGCACATGAAGCGCGTGAGACGGGTGTGATGCGTACAGCAGGTACAGATGCGGCTAATGTCAGCACTTATGAATGTAAAAAAACCTCATAATAAGTAAGCAATCAAGAAAAAAGCAACGATAACGTTGCTTTTTTGATGTGTAGTTTTAATGAGTCAGCAAAATTATTTATGAGGAGTGGCACTAGACTCATGTGCCAAAAACCCTTCTTCCTTCACATCTAATTCTTCATGCTTAAGCACTACTTGGATACTATCTGTATGGGTATGAGTGGTTTTATTGATATCGATTTCTTGGATAGCATAAGTGTCTTTAGTAATGGTAGCCACTTGACGTGATAGGACAATTTCAATCGGTTCATCACCAATTTCGATCTGTTTGCCATTCACGGTAACGACCGCCTTGCTATCTAACGATGGCTCGATATGGCGCAATATATCCTTTTCATCATAATTGCCTGACAATAAGTCCTGACTTTTCGCATCGTGGTATTCAGTGCGAATAGTAATATATTCTTCTACCAACTCAATAGGCACGTCAATGGTCTTAGTACGAGCGTGCTTGGTCACCGTCACTTTACCGACATCTAAACGCTCTTTGTTGATGACAGGACGCTCTTCTAATAGCTCCAAGTGTCCAACATTATGATTGCTCTTATCTATGTCATTACTGCTTATATCATTACTTTCTATGTCATTAGCTACTGTGCCATTATGAGTATCAATTGGGGCAGTTATAGCGTTTGGTGTCCCTTGCTTGTTATGTAAACCCTTTTGTAGAAAGCTATCGTTCTGGATACTGTCGTCGTGATTGCTAGTCATCCTAATGTCCTTATCTTTATGAAATAATCGTTATACAATATTTTAGAGCCATTTTTGCAAATTTTGCAAGGTTAGCCTTATCAGATGTCATTAAGTATTTTTAATTTCTAAGTATTTTTAATTCCTAAGTATTTTTGAGTATAGTAAGCAAAAAAAGACCAGAGGAATGCTCTGGTCTTAATTCACTAAGTAAAAATACTTAGCTGCTTATTACGGTCATGTATTGTTCGGCGTTCTTACTTTTTAATGAGAGCCAAACAGTCTGACGGTTTAGCGTATTACATACCACGAGCGCGGCGTACGTCTTCTGCAGTAATACCATCACGGTCGATTATGTTGCCTTCACGGTCTACTACGTTGCCATCGCGATCGATATCCAATTCTTCACGTTGGATAGTCTCAACGATAGTTTCAGTATGACGTTCAGTGGTTTTACCGACGTTCACTTCTTCAGATACATAAGTGTCTTTACCAACGCGGGCACGTTCAGCCTCTAGTTCAACCTCAATGGTTTGATTACCATCAATGTCACCGATACGGCGATCTGTTGGACGATCTACGTTAGTACGCTGGATATTAGCATGCTCTTCTTCTAGCTCAACATCGACATTACGCTCTTCGGTCACTATATGCTTACCAACTTTAACCAAACCTGCCACGATACGATCTTTATTGACGGTCAAGCGCTCTTCTAGTAGCTCTAGTGTGTTTGGTGCTTCATATGCATGGTCTGCAATCTCCATACGCTCTGCAACTGGAACAGTATCAGCGACAAATGCTTGACGATCCTTTTGATACTGGTCTTTATAGCTATACTGATAATCATGGTCATATACTTCCATGGCATCAACTTGAGACTTGGTCAAGCTGTCAAAGAATACGTCATCACCAACAATACGTGCCAAACCTGCTGGTACTAATACTTCTTTTGAGCTGAACCAACCGCCTGCATCAACGATCAAATAACGAATGCGACCAGTGGTATCTTCTACTAATGCACCTTCAATTTTACCGATTTTTTCTTCATTGACACCATAAGCAGTTTTACCTGTTGGGTCATAATAATCATCACCGATTAAATCTTTATGAGTAGCTTGAATATCTTTTAAACGAATTAGTTGGCTCATTGTTGTCTTCCTTTTTTATGAGTTAATCATTATTAATCATTATTAATTATTTTAAAAACAATCGTTGTTTTGGAAAAGTTAAATTTCTAGTAAAAATATTTTTATAATAAAAGGTGTAGCAAGCCATGTGAGTAGCCTCTACATCGACTTGTAAGAATCTTAACATCATGATTTTCGATGAGATATATGAGCAAGGTAGCAAAGTGTGCGCTTGGAGTAATTGCGTGTAATAGGCTGTAAGTGGCATAACATAGCTGGGGTCAAAGATTAACGTGTCTTTACACAGAGCAATATTTCTAGCTTATTTAAGAGTCATAGACACAGAAAAACCGCAAAGCAAATAGCGATACGGTTCCTGATATTTTGAAAATTTTGTAATAAATGATAATTATAGAGGTGAATTTAACATATCAATCGATTAATTAATCTGCTTGAGTGTTAAGCAAGTTCAATAGCAACAGCCACGGCTTCACCGCCACCAATACAAAGTGTCGCAACCCCTTTTTTGCCGCCAGTACGCTTGAGAGAGTTGATAAGCGTGATCAAGATACGAGCACCTGAACAGCCTACTGGATGACCGAGTGCACAAGCGCCGCCTTCAACGTTTACTTTGGCATGGTCGATTTTTAGCTCGTCCATCGCCGCCATAGTGACCATTGCAAACGCTTCGTTGATTTCCCATAGGTCAACATCAGCGACTGACCAACCAGCACTAGCCAATACTTTTTCAATTGCACCAATCGGAGCAATGGTAAATTCGCTTGGGTGACGAGAGTTTGATGCGGTTGCAACGATACGCGCTTGATAATCAAGGCCTTCAGCTTTCGCTTGCGATTCTTTCATGACTACAACCGCTGCCGCACCGTCTGAGATTGAGCTGGCATTTGCTGCCGTGATGGTGCCGTCTTTAGCGAAGGCTGGACGTAGAGTAGGGATACGCTCGGCATTAGCAAGCGCTGGTTGCTCATCGGTATCGACGGTTTGCTCGCCTTTACGGGTTTTAAAGGTCACTGGCGTGATTTCATCTTTGAAGTGGTCGTCTTTGATAGCAGTGAGCGCACGATTTAGCGATTCGATAGCAAACGCATCCATTTTCTCACGGGTATAACCTTTTTCATCAGCCATTTCCTGTGCGAACATACCCATCAGTTTGCCAGTTTCAGCATCTTCTAAACCATCTAGGAACATATGATCTTTGACTTCTTTATGTCCCATACGGTAGCCGCCACGTGACCCTGGCATGATGTATGGCGCATTGGTCATTGATTCCATGCCGCCAGCGACTGCCACATTGAAACTACCAGCTTTGATGCCGTCATGTGCTTGCATGACTGCTTTTAGCCCTGAACCACAAAGCTTGTTAATAGTGACAGCGCCAGTTGCATCAGATAAACCTGCATTACGCATCGCTTGACGCGCAGGGCCTTGACCCAAGCCTGCAGTCAAGATACAGCCCATAATGACTTCATCAATACTATCGACTGCCACACCTGAGCGTTCGACAGCGGCTTTAATGGCAGCACCACCAAGTTCCGTTGCGCTCATATCTTTTAGTGCGCCTTGGAAGCCGCCCATTGGAGTACGTGCGCCGTTTAAAATTACAATTGCATCATTTGACATCGTTATTATTCCTTTTTACGTATTTTAAATGAGTTTGTTTTAATTAAAACCAAACGCGGACTAGATAGCATCTTTTAGGCTCAATAACTGCGGGCTTTATGCTAGCTCATCTAAGCGAATGCGTACTACTTTATCAGTAATGGTCTCTAATTTTTCAATTTTTTCGATGGCTAGATTCATCTGACTTTCGACCACGGGCAGCGTCAAGATAATAACCGGAACTTGACCAACTTTGTGCGCAGGTTTTTGTAAAATCGCATCGATATTGATACCAGCATCGCTTAGAATGCGAGTAATATCTGCCAAGACACCAGGGCTATCATAAGCATGTACGCGCAGATAATAACCGGTAATCATCTGCTCAGCGCGCAATATGGGCGTGTCTGATAGCTGCTCAGGGATAAATGCTAAATGCGGCACATGGTGACCGTGGTTGTTTTGATTACTGTTGCTTTCATCGTTACTGTCTTTGCTACCTAGAACACGCACCAAGTCCATCACATCGGCCATTACCGCAGAAGCGGTTGCGCCAGCACCAGCACCATCACCGCAATATAGCGTCTGTCCAAGCGGATGAGAGTTGACCAGTACGGCGTTTTTTACGCCATTGACGTTGGCGAGTAACGCATCCTGCGGAATTAGCGTTGGATGCACGCGTAGTTCGATACCAGAAGCCTCATCATTACCTTGACCATCACGGCGTACGGCAAAGCCCAAATGCTTGATACGGTAGCCAAGCTCTTCCGCATAGTTGACGTCTTGTAAGGTGATACCAGTGATGCCTTCACAGTAGACCTTGTCAAATTGCAGCGGAATACCAAAGGCGATAGAGGCGAGTAATGCCAGTTTATGAGCCGCATCAATACCTTCGACATCAAAAGTCGGATCTGCTTCTGCATAACCCAATTCTTGTGCTTCACTTAGTACGTCGGCAAAAGGGCGACCTTTGTCACGCATTTCGGTCATGATAAAGTTGCCCGTACCGTTGATGATACCTGCTAGCCAATCGATTTTATTGGCAGCGAGCGCTTCGCGCATGACTTTAATAATGGGGATACCGCCTGCGACTGCTGCTTCATAAGCGACATGGACGTTATGCTCTTCAGCAAAGGCAAAGATTTCGTTGCCATGCTCCGCCAATAGCGCCTTATTTGCAGTCACCACATGCTTGCCGTTCTTAATGGCGTGCATGATGACATCTTTTGCTAAGGTTGTACCGCCAATCACCTCGACGACGATATCGACATTGTCGCTTGCAGCAGTTGCCATCAAGTCACTGTTTTGCATAATATTGGGATCAATATCATCACGATGACGGCGCGTACCAACTTCGGTAATGATAATGTCGCGTCCACTACGGCGTTTTAGCTCATTTAAGTTGTCATTGATTAGATTGATCACGCCCGTTCCGACGGTGCCCAGACCAAGTATCGCTAGTTTGATGGAATTACTCACAGTATCCTCAAGAGGTTAAATATAATGAACCAATGATAACGCTGTCACAGAGTCAAATGCGCATGCGCTACTAGCTGTAGTAGTTGCGTGCATTTTGACAGTCGCAGCTTTATCGATTTCTCATTACAGTTGAATAAAAAATACTCAAATAAAAAGTATGCTGCTGATTTTTCATAGCGCTTTATCGTATCATACCGACAAGCAGTTGTGACATCTACACAATGTCGCCACCGTCATAGATATCACAAATACCTGAAACAATAACAGATTTTAGCTAGCACCGACAGCTTGAGCCAACTCCGCCGCAGGTAGATAGCCGCCTACTTGCTGACCAGATTCTGTAAAGATAGCGGGAGTACCACGCACACCAAGTTTTGCACCCAATGCCATGTGTTCTTGTACAGGGCTGGCACAGCTAGGCGCTTGTACATCAGCGCCCATTTTTCCTTGATTCATGGCCGCCTTACGATCTTGACTACACCAAATGGCTTCCATTTTTGGCACCGATTCCTGACTGCGCGGCCATGCCAAATAACGTACTTCGATACCACGTGCATTGATATCATCCATCTCTTCATGCAGTTTACGACAATAACCACAGTCTGCATCGGTAAAGGCATAGACCACTGACTTCGTTTCGCCTATGGCTGGATAAATCACCATGTCTTTTTTATCGACGGCTTTTAGGGCTTCTTGTGCGGTACTAGCAACCAATGCCGCACTGATATCGACAGGCAGAGCCTCACCAACAGCAATAATCTGACCTTGGATAATGTGTTTGCCAGACTTATCAGTAAAGAAAGAAGGCAGTCCTTCCGCTGTGACCCAATAAATACCATCCATATCTGTTGGTACGGCTGAAATGATATTTTCTTCAATACCGGACGTATTCAAATTCGCCTGCAACGCCTTTACCACGGCAGCATCGCTATCAGCGGATGCCTTACTTGTACTGGTTTTAGCATCGGTATTATTGACGATACTGGTGTTGCTGGTCGCATCTGCTGCATTGTTTGAGCAGCCCGCAGCAACCACAACAAGCAGTGCACTCATCATAAAGCGAGATAAATTATTTCGAGAAAAGCGGTTTTGAGCAAAGGTGTTTTTTGCAATCGGGGATGACATATATAGGTGTCCTGTAGGCATCGTGCCTAATCGTGAAGTCGTTTTAAGAAAAATGATACTAAATTTCTATATAAAGCAATACGTATCGATATTGCCTTAAAGGTTTAAAATTAAAAGGTTTTTTTACAATTTAATAATTATAAAAGGTAATTAATCATGTCGCCTATATTAACATATTTGTGGCAAATAACAGCCACAGGCTATGAGGTGATATAGGGAGGTGAGGGTAGCAATAATAGTAGTAGGCATAAACGTCAATTCAAAAAAATAAGATACATTTGTACTATTTAATATCGACGCTTGCCCTTGTAGTCTACGGCTAATAACAGTGTTTTTATAAAAATTCATATAAAACTATTGGTATCAGTTATTTTTAACCCTTTATTTCAATAAATTTTTGCTAAGGAGCACACATGGCAGGTGCCAGTTTATTAACCCTACTTGATGATATCAGTGTGATATTGGATGATGTTTCCGTCATGACCAAAGTCGCTGCTAAAAAAACCGCTGGTGTATTGGGCGATGATTTGGCGCTCAACGCAGAACAGGTTACGGGTGTCAAAGCCAATCGTGAGCTTCCAGTGGTCTGGGCGGTTGCCAAAGGCTCATTTATTAATAAGCTTATTCTAGTACCAGCGGCACTCTTGATTAGTGCTGTTTATCCACCGCTGGTCACTTTTTTACTAATGTGTGGTGGTTTGTTTTTGGTTTATGAAGGCGCTGAAAAAGTCATTCATCGATTTTGGCCACATGCTTTGCCGCATGATGAGGAGCAAAATGCTCGTCGGCAAGCCAATGCTGATGAGACTATAGATTTGGTCGCTTTTGAAAAAGAAAAGATCAAAGGTGCAGTACGTACGGATTTTATTCTTTCAGCTGAGATTATCGTGATTGCCTTGGGATCAACGGCAAGCGCCACTTTATTAGAACGAAGCTTGGTGCTGTCTATTTTAGCCATCGGTATTACGATTGGTATTTATGGCTTGGTCGCTGGTATCGTGAAAATAGACGATGCAGGTCTGCATTTAATGGAACAAGAAGGGGCGTTCAAGCAAAAATTGGGCAAGTTAATGTTTGCAGCGGCACCAAAACTGATGAAGTTTCTATCTATCGCTGGCACGTTGGCGATGTTTTTAGTAGGCGGTGGTATCTTAGTACACGGTATCGGCTTCTTACATCATGGAGTAGAGGATATCGCTGATTTAACGGGTATCTTTGAAAGCTTAACGACAACGATATTAAATGGCGTCATTGGTTTTATTATTGGTGCTGCGGTTGTGGCTATCTTAACAGTTATTAGTAAAATTCGTGGAAAGGACGACACAGCGTCATCTGCACACTAAGTCAGTTACCTGTGCTTTAGCTTTATATTTTTTGTAATTTTATTTCGTAAAAAAGCCCCAAAGTTGCTGACAACTTTGGGGCTTTTGCGTTGGGCGTTATACGATTAGCTTTCGCTATCTGAGTCATCAGCCTCTAGCTTTTCAGCTTGCGTGGGCTTTTTATGCTCCGTTTTAGGCTTACGGCTACGTGCCTTTGGTACTTTTGGCGTGGTCAAATTAAACATGCCAGTTTGCGGCAGCAGTTGTTCAGCCACATTCTCAATCATGTTTTTATAACTGGCAATCGTGGTTTTTGACTTAGCAGCCTGACTGTCGTCTTTGCCCGCTTCTTTGGTATTGATAGGTTGCTCTACCTTAGGCTCATCTGCTGGCTTAGTTTTTTCAACGTCAGCTTCTTGAGTATTAGCCTCTTCAATGTCAGCAACTTCGCTATCGTCATGTGCCCCATCAGTCTTTTCAGCTGCTACGCGCTCAACAATCACAGTGCCTTCATTCGACGGCTTGTTAGTTGCTTCTACTAGCCCCTGATCCACTTCTAGCAGCTGCTCGCTATGAGCACTGATATTATCAGCCTGAGCTTGATTGGCTAGAGCATTTGCCTCAATATCATGAGCATCCACATTGTTATCATCATGCTCAATAACCGCTTGCTCAGTATCAGCCGCTTGTTCGGTCGGTAGACTCAACACTGCGGGCTCCTGATAACTAGGATGTTGACCACGTGGATCGTTGCCAGCACGCTTACCAATGGCGCGTGGTTCGACGTCTGTTTTACCTTGCGTTGCCGCAAACTGACTGACCGCTTGTGTCATCGTTTCAAAGCGCGTCAGGTAATCTGCCGCCAATGGCTGATAGCCATAGTTGCTAAAGTCGAAATTGCTGTCCTCAACTTTGGTATCAGCAGTCGGTGTGACGCTCGTTTCAATGTTGGCTGATTTGTTAGCTGATTTTGCTTGCTGCGTATGTGCATCGATAGCAGCAATAAAGCAACTAATGACACCGTCATTTTTCAAACGACTTTCTGCATCTGCTAATGCTTTACGAACAAAATCACCAACAGTGCCACGAATAGTCGATGGGTTTACTACTGCAGGCTCAGCTACTGGTGGTTGTTGAGCTGATTGTGCTTGCTGACTACGAACCACACGTGGATCATTACTAGCCTGACCAAACTTCTCAGCAGTCACGTAGCGCTTGGCAAATAATGCTTCGTGCGTTAGCGCCAGTGCTGAGTTGTTCTTATCATTTGTGCTATGACCACTTGCGCTATGACTGTCATTGGCATTGCTAACATCGGCGTCACTGTCGGTAGCGTCAACAGTGTCACTATTCGCTTTTTCTGTCGATTCTGATTCGGGCTGTTTTGGCGTTATTGCTACGCTGTCCACGTTAGTATCCACAGATTTTGAATGGTCAGCTTGGTCTTTGGTAACGCTGTTAGATGTTGGTTGCTCATCTACGGCAGGTTTTTTGTCAGTAGTGTTACTGTCTGTTTTCGGGGCATTATTTTGTCCCTTGTCCTCAGTGGTGCTAACGTTAACATCATCAACATTAACATCATGAGGCGCTACAGTGCCTTCGTCGTTACCCTTAACAGCAGCTGTTTCAGGAGCAACTTTTTTGTCATTGCTCTGCTGATTATTACTTTGCTGTGTATTAGCTTCTTTTTTACTGCTTTCTTTATTAACATCATTCGCTGACTTTTGCTTTTCAGTAGATTGAGGTTTTGTCTGTGTAGACTTACTGTCATCTAGAGACAAGTGCACGACGTCTGGCGATTTCAGCTCAACAGGTGCTTCATTGACCTGTAGCACGACTTCATTAGGATCTTGATTTCGGCGCGTGTTAGAGTGATTTTTTCGGCCGTTTGCACCTGTCGTCGCTTGCTGATTGGGTTGCTTAATGTTTTCAGCTGTTAGTGTCTCGCCGCGCTCTAACTTGCCACGTGAACCGCGTTGGCTATGCGATTTACGCTTCGTACGAGTTTGCTCATCTGCCGTATTACTGTCTTTATCAGCATCATCATTGCGCTCGTTTGCATGGTGGATACTGTCTTGACGACTACTGTTTTGCTGGTTATTGTCTTGACGATTGTTGCGGTTGCGCTCATTCGTGCGTCTGGTATCCTGCTGACGTTTGTTTTGATTGTCAGCCTGCTTGTCATCAGCGTTATTTGCCGCACTATTTACGGTGTTGTTCTCGGTATCACCGCTTGCTTCATTGCTCGATTCTTCTACCTGATCTTTTCTTTGACGAGGTTTAGAAGATCTAGATTTACGTGGCTTACGTCTTCTTCTGTCTTCATTACTGCTATCATCATCGGTGTCGCTGTCTGAGTTACGACGCGCTTGTTGACGATTGGCATTGTTGTCGGATGGTTGTTCGTTATTTTTCTGACTGTTCTGCTGATTTGCTGGTACGTTGTTCGATGCACTCGTTGATGTATTACTCAGGGCATTACTATCAACTTGTCCAAATGAGCCTAAGCTTTGTGCGCCATTATTTACTAGTGCTTCAATGGCTTCAGCTGCATCACGACTACTGACGCTAGGCGTCGTTGAGGCTTGTGGTGCTTGCGCAAATAGGTTTGATAACCACGCCACTGCTTGTGGCTGAGCTGCTGTCTCAACATGTGCAGGAGCTGTAGTTGCTGCTACTGGAGCAACAGGGGCAGGGGCTGCCACACTCTGGTTGTTGTTTGCTTGTGGCGCGCGCGCCGATGAAACGTTGGTCGTATTTTTATTATTACGATGGTCGTTGCTGTGTTTACTATGCTCAGCTGTACTGGTCGGTTTGTTTGATTGGCTAGCAGTATTAGTATCATTGCTCGCTACCTGACGTGGCTGGCGCGTTGGCTGTTGCTCTGGACGCTCTTTTTCAGCCGTTTGCCAGTCAACTTCATAACCCAAATCGCTATGTTCTTGGGCTGTATCCGTAATACGCTCATAGCTTGAAGGCGCAAAGCCATCACGGTTAAAGTGTAGTTTAAAATTAGGCGACTCTAAATGCGCGTGTGGCAAAATTGTGATGCGCGTGCCACTGTCTTGCTCAAGATAAACTAAGGCATCACGTTTTTCGTTTAATAAGAAGGCGGCGATATCTGTTGGAACTTCTGCTTGTACTTCGCCTTGACGCTCTTTTAGCGCGATTTGTTCAATCTGACGCATAATTGATAGTGACAATGAGCGCAAGTCACGAATCATGCCATTACCATGGCAGCGTGGGCAGATATAGCCGGTTGATTCTTCTAGTGAAGGACGCAGACGCTGACGGCTCATCTCCATCAAACCAAATTTAGAAATATCACCAAATTGCACACGTGCACGGTCATATTTGGTGGCATCAATCAGACGTTTTTCGACTTCTTTTTGATGCTTATTGTCATTCATATCAATAAAATCAATGACAATCAAACCACCCATATCACGCAAACGTAGCTGACGAGCAATCTCATCGGCCGCTTCTAGGTTGGTATGATACGCAGTTTCGGCAACGTCTGAACCTTTAGTCGACTTGGCTGAGTTGATATCGATAGAGACTAGTGCTTCAGTTTGATCAATAACGATTGAGCCGCCTGATGGCAGACGCACTTCACGTTGATACGCGGTTTCGATTTGCTTTTCGATATTAAAGCGCGAAAACATGGGCTCATAATCGGTATATTTGCGTAGCTTTTCTGCTTGTTTTGGCATTACCGCATCGATAAAACCTGCCGCTTCAATATAAGCATTTTCGTTATCGATCCAAATCTCAGCGATATCATCACGTAAATAATCACGGACAGCACGGGTTACGACGCCTGCTTCTTGATGTACCAAGCGCGGTGAAGGGTATTTCTGGTTTTGTTCTTGAATGGCTTGCCAGATATTCAGCAAGTGGTTTAAATCGTGCTGTAAGTCCTCTTGAGTTTTACCAATACCCGCGGTACGAATGATGACACTCATACCTTTTGGCAAATCAAGATTGCTTAGCATACGCTTCATGTCTTCACGAAGTTTGCCCGAGATTTGACGTGAGATACCGCCGCCACGAGGGTTGTTTGGCATCAATACCAGATAACGACCAGCTAATGAGACATACGTCGATAGGGCAGCGCCTTTGTTACCGCGCTCCTCTTTTTCGACTTGGACGATTAATTCATCGCCTTCTTTGATCAGCTTTTTGATGTTTTCGTCACGTGGATTACCGCTTAAGTATTCAGCAGAGATTTCACGAATTGGTAAAAAACCTTGGCGCTGTGAGCCATATTCGACAAATACCGCTTCAAGCGATGGCTCGACACGGGTCACATGACCTTTATATATATTGGATTTTTTTTGTTCACGAGTACGGTTTTCAAGATCGAAATCGTAAAGATGATTGCCTTTACATAAGGCGACACGAATTTCTTCGTTTTGAGTAGCGTTGATCAAAATGCGTTTCATATTTGTATCCTATGAGTACGCATAACAACGACGAGACGGGCTTTAGAGCGCAATGGCAAGTATGGCTAATATTTAAATTAGCATGGGCAGATGTTAATCAACGATAGAACGTAAATCATGGGTTAATAAAGCACTTGGGCTTTGTCAATGGCTTGTTTTTTACCTAAAGTGTGTTAGCAAAACTAACGTAAATATAAAATTTATAGGGTGTAAGGCTATCTATTTATATCCTATTATTGATAGGTTTGGTACAAATATTAATGCGTCAGCATGCGATTCAGTTGTACTATCAGCAAGCTTTATTGGTAGTCATGCCAGCTTACTTTGTAAGAGCAGGCGACGGGCAGTGACGAGATTCAATATACTGATATTCAAAAGGCGTTGTGCTGCTGCAATCCATCCATCAAAGTCTAGCAATAATATCGCTGTTATAAATACCATTATATGAAATGGTGATATTCAGCAATTATTTGTTTAGGTAAAGCAATTGGTCACTCTTTATTTATCGTTCTTTCTGGTATAACGTCAATAATATCTTGGGTGTTTTACGGTTAGGTGTCGCGGCTCCGGTGATCAGCGGGGCGTACTTGGCAAACAGAATAAATGACCAAACTATCGGTGTGGTGCTGTATTCATATCTTTTTTATCGTTATCTGTTTGACCACCAATACGTAGGCAGCTATCGATATACTTCTCGATCCTAATGCTAAACAACCCATACTTGCTCAACTACACTTGCGTAAAGGACCGCCAGATAACCAGTCATTAAATCATGAATAATTATCAAATAAAGTCGTTGTCATGCAGGTTGTGAGTCAATGTAGTGTCATTATCGGTCAATAAACAGGCGCTTAGCCAAACTTATCAACGCTGAATTTATGAACACAAAGGTATTTAGTGTCACTATTTATTCTATGGTACTGAGTAAAGTCAGTACGATACTTTCATTTTACAATTTATGGGGACATATCTATAAATATCTACAAGTGATATTTCTAAACAGATACTGCGCCCTAAAATCCGATTAAACATACAATGTTGGCAGGGTATATCGCTAATACCTTTTCACTAAAAGTTCGTAAAAATGGTAATGCGCTATTTAGGACAACAACAATGATTATTGCTGCAGTCTCTGCTTAATTGTCGCTCAACATGCTAAACTATAGCAAATCTTTCTGTAAATACCTAACTAAAAATGACGAAGCCAAAAATGACTGACGACGCACCTACCCATGAAGCCCCTGCTATTTTTAATAGTAAAACACGCCCGCAAAGCGCTGATGATGAAATCAGCAACTTTGGTAAGGTAAATTATCTTGAAGTAACCCGCCATCAACACGATCAGCGCTTGGATAACTTTTTGTTGAACCGTTTAAAAGGTTTGCCAAAACCGCATATCTATAAAATGATTCGCTCAGATGAGATTCGGGTCAATAATAAACGCTGCAAAGCGCATGATAGAGTACAGCGTGAAGACGTGGTACGTATCGCGCCAGTGGTACTTGCTACCCGCGAAAAACCAATTATCAGTGCCGAGTTTGCTAAAAGCTTGTTAGCGCGCATAGTATATGAAGACGAAGGAATGCTAGTGCTGAATAAGCCTTCTGGCATCGCCGTTCACGGTGGTAGTGGTTTGGACTTTGGTGTTATCGAAGCCATGCGTGAAGTGACAGGTAAAAAATACCTAGAGCTGATACATCGCATTGATAAAGACACCTCAGGTCTATTGATGATTTCTAAAAAACGCTCAGCGTTAAAAGCGTTGCAACAGCATCTTGTCGATAAAACCATCCAGAAGCATTACTTATGTATCGCCAAAGGTCAGCCAGCATTAAATGAGCAACGCATTGATGCGTCATTGCTACGCTATACAGTTGCTAGTGGTGAACGCCGCGTCAAAGTAGATGCGCAAGATCCGCAATCTAAAGAAAGCCAGACCGATATCGTCGTTCATAGTCGTTTTATGATTGCTGATCAGCCAGTGAGTCTAATTGAAGCCAAACCACTGACCGGTCGCACTCATCAAATCCGTGTGCATTTGGCGCACATTGGTCACGCTATCTTGGGTGATGATAAATATAATGTGCATGATAAATCAGGCGTCCATCGCCTGTGTCTGCATGCGTGGCGTTTAGACATTCCAGGCTATGAAACTATTACTGCACCGCTACCAGATGACATGGCAGACTGGTTGCCAGAGCAAACCAAATTGCCTGAATAAGTCGCCAAATAAAATTTTTAAGCATTAACTTTAAACGTCACGAACGCTTATTTTTCTTAATAAGTCGCCGTGACGTTTTCGTATCTACCATTTATTATTGATATTCGTTAAGGTCTATTTATGAGCAATCAATCTGTCGCTAGTATCTCTAGCGCTTCCAAAGGAACTCAGTTATCAGCCAGCCATCGTTTAGCGGATAAGACGCTGATTATTTTTGATTGGGATGGGACGCTGATGGATTCCATTGGATTAATCGTTGAGTCAATGCATGTGGCAGGAGAGGCGCATGGGTTCCAGACCACCGATAAAGCTGTACAAGACATCATTGGGCTGAGCTTAATGAATGGCATTGAGATTTTGTATCCGCAAGCCAATGACACGCAAAAGCTTGCGATTCAGCAAAGCTATGCAGACCACTATATTGCCAACAGCCACAGTACACCGCTTTTTGCGCCGATAGAAGGGATGTTGCAGACCCTACAAGCCCAAGGTAAAAGTCTCGCGGTTGCAACTGGTAAAAAGCGAAAGGGCTTAGACCGCGTATTAGATGCTTCAGAGAGCCACCATTATTTTGTGATGACCCGCTGTGCCGATGAGGCAGGCTCAAAACCTGACCCGCAGATGTTGACCGATATTTTGGATTATACGCAGCAGCAAATCGCCGATGCTGTTTTCATCGGTGACAGTATCTACGATATCCAAATGGCAACGAGACTAGGCATGACCAGTATTGCGGTGAATTATGGTACAGCATCACCTGCAGAGCTCGCCGCACAGCAACCCACGTATCAGGTTGATACGCCACAAGCGTTGGCTGAGCTACTATGTGCTTAACTAAAAGCACTTAAATAAAAGTGCTTAAATAAAACACTTTTTGAATGCTAAAAAATGATAATAAAAAAAGGGTTTATCGATAATAGCGATAAACCCTTTTTACTTGGAGACGATGATATTTATTTGTTTTATTTTTGAGCACTATCCTTATTGAGTGCTATCCTTCTGAGCACTTTCCTTTTCAATAGCGCCTTTTTCGATGTTGTCTTTTTCAATCGCTTCTTCCAACTCAGCGCCTTCTAGTAACGCAAAAGAGGATTCAATAATTTTGTCTGCATCGAGCTGATACTCATACCAGTTGCCCATGACACCAGCCAGCTCATCAAGACCTTCTTTTCTCAGTGCTGAAAATAGCTGAATGCTACAGTTCAATCCCAGTTCTTTTAGTCTTTTACGAGTATTAAGTAACGCATTTTTAGATGCGCCATATTTCAATTTATCAGCTTTGGTTAGCAAGATATGTACTGGCAATTCGCCATCATTTGCCCAACGTAGCATTTGCTCATCAAAGAATTTCAATGGATGACGAATATCAGTCATGAGCACCAAACCTGCAAGGCTTGAGCGCGCCACCAAGTATTCTTCTAGCTCAACCTGCCATTCTTTTTTCATCTCAAGCGGTACCGCTGCGTAGCCATAACCTGGCAAATCCACCAAACGTCTATCAGCATCACCAATACTAAAAAAGTTAATCATCTGCGTACGACCAGGCGTTTTAGATGAGCGTGCCAGTTGGCGTTGGTTGGTTAAGGCATTAATAGCAGAGGATTTACCTGCGTTTGAGCGCCCTGCAAAGGCAACTTCTAAGCCCATATCGGGTGGGCAGAGACGAAAAGTAGGCGCTGACATCATAAACTCAGTTTGCTGAATTTTTTGACGAGATTTAGTGTTGAACAATGCATGTTCGGCGGCGACATCAGTAAACGGGGTACTCATAAATGGCTCATTAATCTTTAAGAAATTGGATACGGTTATAAAATTTTAATCAACTGGTTGTCGAGAAGACAGTGCATTAGACAAAAAATCGTTACGAAGTTATTCATCATAACTTTCAATGTTTATTGGTCATAAACACAGTCATTTCAAGTTATCGACTATTCTATACTATTACTTATCTTACTTATTGAAATAACTATGATTAGCATCACATAAATGACAGAATACCATTAAAATAAGCGCTCATTAGAGCAAGTTGCCGCTTTTGTTCATGCGTTACCAAAGCCAAACTATATTTATCTATATTTATACGACATACATTGTTACAATGTTTAATAAGTTATACTGAACGAACGACGTTTAATAGCAAGATTGATTAAACGAGAGAAGCATCAAAAGGAGGTGTTCTATGGTTTCAATCAATGCACTTTTTAGCCAGACCTACCGAGTGTTAGTAGGTAGCGGAGCGGTATTACTGCTCAGTAGTGCTATCATGACTAGCGCTAATGCTGCTGATATTGCAGCCACCTATGATAACTCATGTGCTGCCTGTCACGATAGTGGGGCGCTGAACGCCATCAAAAAAGGTGATAGTGCCAAATGGCAACAGCTTATCAAACAAAAAAGCATGCCGACACTTATCAATTCCGTCAAAAGTGGTATGACGCAGATGCCTGCTGGTGGTCTTTGTAACAGTTGTAGCGACGATGATTATCGTAAGTTGATTGAGTACATGAGTAAGTGAGATGCTGACCGATAAAGCAACACAATACGACACACTATAAAACAACTTAAAAAAGCGCTGGGTTTTTTAGCCTGTAAGCGCTTTTTGTTTTTTGTTGGCATACTTGTCTATGTGTTAGAAAAACTGATGGATGTGACGATTAAGTAGGCAAATGCTACAAAGTCTTGCTATAATAATCGAAAATAAACCCTGATGTTAGTAAGTACTTTCAGACTGCTTGTGGCCAAGACCTTAAAACATATACCTACCTAACCAATAGTAGGGTGGTTTATATGAGGTATCTTATCAGTGCAATCACTCTAAATAATGCTTACGCCGAGCTAGTAGGATTTGTATCAATGAAAAAGTTAATCGCTGCTGCCAGCTTATGCGTTGCAAGTTTCAGCGTACAAGCTGCTATTATTGTTCCTGAGTACGACGTCAATGCCGGTAAGCAAATTGCAGAAACGGTTTGTGCTGCTTGTCATGGTGTTGATGGTGTCAGTGTTGTCCCTGCGCAGCCTAACTTGGGTGGCCAAAACGTAAAGTATCTTTACAAACAGTTGGTCAACTTTAAAGCAGGTTATCGCAAGAACGGTATTATGCAATCACAAGTTGCAAACTTATCGCAGCAAGATTTAGCCAACGTGGCTGGTTATTATGCTAGCCAAGCGCCTTGGGGCGTTGGATTTGGTAATCCTGCGACCAACCAAGAAGCCACTAAGCTATTCTTAGGTGGTGATAAGTCACGCGGTGTCATCGGTTGTGCAGGCTGTCATGGTCCAGATGCTGCTGGTAATACTTGGGCGGCATTTCCACGCTTAGGTGGTCAGCATGCACAGTACATCGCAACTCAGCTAAAACTTTTCCGTGCGGCTGGCCGTGTTGATGATGTTGATAGTGATGAGCAAAAACGTGTCAATGATGCTGCGAAAGAAGGCGATATGGGCATGATGCAGACAGTCGCATCGAAACTATCGGATCGTGATATTCGTATCTTGTCAGACTATATCAGTGCTGTTCACTAATTGATTGGTATCAGCTACGAGTGCCTAATACACCTTGCCTCACTGAAATTAATAAGCACTTGACCAGATATCCGCCATTGTTTCATTATTAAACCCCGATTTCGGGGTTTTTTTATAACTGTTCATCCCTTATATTATAGAGACCTTATAGTCATTCCATTATAAAAGAGTCGCCGCATTAACCTCGCTTGAAGTATTGAATATACATTTGCTTCTGGTTACCTTGTGCTTCTTCTAAATTGAATCGACTATATAAAATAAAACTGCTTACAGAGGCCTATCATTGCTCTGTATCATGATAAATTATCGTTATTCACTTTATACCAAACCCACAGACTATGATTGGCGGTGTCAAACTTGTTTCGTCTACAATGCGTAGTACGGGCACTCGTTTTCCCAGCTATTCTCATTTTTGTGAAAGGTATTAGATCGTTTGGATTTAGATTATGATGATCCGTTATGCTTCTTATTTTGTCGCGGCACTGCTACCGCTACTGCTGTTTCGTTGGTTTGCACCAGCATCCATTGGTGAGATTGACTTTTGGTTACTCTGGCTATTGGCTATGGTATTGGTATCCTTGCCCGTCGTTTATGCGGAAATTGCCTTAGCCTATCGTAGTGTCGATGCGCCATTAGCAGGGATGCAAAAGCTTACTCGCGAAGCAGATGCCAGCCCAATATGGCGTAGTTTTGGGTGGCTCGCCGCGCTGGTCTCTATTCTGATTGCGGCGTTAGTGATCTCAGGCGCGAGCACAGGTATTTTGGCGGCATTGACGGAGCTTAATAACGCTCCTGCTATACCAGATTTTGCGATCGCTGCTGGCCTGATGGTCATTGCTGTGTTACTCAGTTTATTGGGCGTTGCACCGTTACCGATTGGCCTGGGATTAATGGTGATAGGTTTGTTGCTGGGCGTGGCAAATGGCCTACCCAATATTGACTTTGCGATGACTGATATCAGCTTAAATGAATGGGCGCGTGCAGTCGCATTAGCGTTGGTTAGTGTGGGTGCAGGCACAGGCTTATACTGGTTTGGTCAAAACTTGGTAACCAACCAAGTGGCAACAGCGGTAGACACGGACAATATCAATGCGCAAAAACCTGCTCGCAGCCGTGCGACGAGTGAGTATCGGGCAACCAAATTGGTACTCCCGATTTGGATATTACAATTGATCGTTGGGGTTGTGGCGTTATCTATTAGTGGCATGGCATTGCCACCGATTGGACAGCTATCGTATTGGATAGGGGTGTTATTTGTCGCCAGCTATTTGCTGCATTATAGTACCCAGCAATTAGCGCACAAGTTTGGACTACTGGTCAGTTTGGTATTAACTTTTGTCTTGGCGCTTTTGTTAGTCGTTATCATACCAACTGTTTGGCTGGTCGGACTTTTAGTGATTATTAGCAGCATAGCGGTATTATTGCTGTCTATCTTTGCGGGTTGGCAGATGAAAATTAGTCATCTGCGTAAGTCATTAAATTTTGGCAATGAAGCGTTTTATAACTTATGGCGAATAGCGATTCGTTTGATTGTGCCACTAGCACTGTTATTGGCATTGATAGGTTGGGTGATGCAGTGGTTGAGTTAACTGCTAATGGCGTTCAATCTGATAATAATTGTGCGCCGTCATCTGAGCAGACCATGCTAATGACTGTTTATTTGGCATACGCTGAAGATGCAAAATGTCAGCATTATTTAACCCTACAAGTTAATGATGAAACAAGTTTGTATGAGGCATTGAGGCAGGCAGGGTGGTTGGTGAAATTTCCAGCGTTAGCACGTTGGTGTGAGCAATTGGCAGATATTACCACGCCAACGGCGAAGCGTTGGCATGTGGGTATCTATGCACAAAAACAGCCGCTCAGCTATCGCTTGCAGCCTTTTGATCGTATCGAAGTATATCGCAGCTTAAGCGCTGATCCCATGTCTCAGCGCAAAAATAAATCTCGAGTTTAAGCGATGTTGCGCCATCTATCATCAAAGCCGGTTGCCGTTCTTGATTATGAGGCAGGTAGGCTTTCGATACCTTCAATACGATTGACCAAACCATTATTATCAAAGTAGATAATTAAGTGCTGACTGGCATTTTTGACATCAGCAATACCCTTGCGGCTACCTTCTGTCCCTGCTTTGTAATCGTAAATATAATCCCAACGCTTAGGTTCTAAGGTGTCTCTAATAGCTGGGCTACCAAGGATATAAAGGACTTGGTTTTGATTCATACCCACTTGCAGTTTTTGCGCTTGTGCTTGAGTGATGGCAGTGCCTTGTGGCAAATCAATCTTATAAACACTCAATAATGAGCAGCCAGACATAGCGACAGTAGCGCTAAGCATACTGGTTATGACAATCTTGCGTAATACGCTTGCAGGGCTTAACGGACGAAAAGTTAATGTCTTTATCATGGTAAGATGACTCATAAGAAATGAATTAGGCGCAGCCAGAGGTTGTTAATGCGAGTCTGGCCGACAATCTTGGACAAATGATACGTCATTTACTTGCAATTTCCTACCACTTACGACATTATTTACCAAATGCTACCTGAGTCATTTTATTATTTATATTTTAAATTCATAGACTTGCGTTAGGATTATTATAGAAAATAACAGGCTTGGACATGAGGTCAAATCAGCCAGTCTGCTGTTATTAAAATGTTTCATATACTATAAAAAATAATCGTTAACGATTATTTATCTCATATTTTTGGTTCTTTATTTGCTAAGACTGTCACAGTCAGAAGGGATATTATGGCTTCTTTTACCAATCAAGATTTACGTAAAGCGGGATTAAAAGTCACGTTACCTCGCATCAAGATTTTAGAGCTACTGGAGAGTGCAGAGTTGCATCATATGAGTGCTGAGGAGGTTTATAAGGCACTGATAGAGCAAGGTGAGGATGTGGGTTTAGCGACTGTCTACCGAGTGCTGACGCAATTTGAACAGGCTGGTATCGTCGAGCGTCATAACTTCGAAAATAATTTATCGGTGTTTGAAATTACCCAAGAAGGCCATCATGACCATTTGGTTTGTGACGTTTGTGGCAAGATTATAGAGTTTCATAACGAAGTCATCGAAGAAGAGCAACTTAAAGTCGCAGAAAAGCACGGATTTAAATTATCAGGTCATTCATTGGTGCTATACGGTATTTGTAATGACCAAGAGTGTCAGGATAGCATCAAGTAATTTTTTTAATTGGTGAGCATGATCTACCTTTGATATCGTTTTTAGTGCGTTATCGCCATATATAAAATAGGAAAAGCCCTCATAATAATATGAAGGCTTTCTTATAAGTTTTTATGGCAAAAACGAATAATAACGCTCAAAAGCCATGCTTAACTGATATCTAATGATAAGTTATCCGCACCTTCATCCAGATTGGCTGTGCCATTTTTACTGCTGAGTTTGATTTTTAGGCGCAAATCATTAGGAGAGTCAGCATGAAGAATGGCTTCTTTATAGGTGATTTCTCCTTGCTCATATAAGTCAAAAAGAGCCTGATCAAAGGTTTGCATGCCGCTATCCCGAGATCGTGTCATGACATCTTTGATTTCATGAACCTCGCCTTTACGGATATAGTCACTAATCAGCTGTGAATTTAACAAAATTTCGATAGCCGCACGGCGTCCTTTACCATCAGGAGTGGGAATGAGCTGCTGCGCAATAATGGCTTGCAAGTTGAGCGACAAATCCATAAATAACTGATTGTGGCGACTGGTTTCAAAAAAGTGAATGATACGGTCAATCGCTTGGTTGGCGTTGTTGGCGTGTAAGGTTGCAAACACTAAATGCCCTGTCTCAGCGTACTGAATCGCGTAACTCATGACTTCACGGTTACGAATTTCACCAATCAAAATAACATCAGGTGCTTGGCGTAACGTGTTTTTTAGCCCTGCCTCAAATGAATGGGTATCGATACCAACTTCACGCTGGGTAATAATACAACCACGATGTTTGTGGACAAACTCGATAGGATCTTCGATGGTAATGATGTGACCATGCGAGTTTTGATTACGGTGTCCGATCATAGAAGCAAGGGTCGTTGATTTACCTGTACCTGTTGCACCCACAAGCAGAATGATACCGCGTTTTTTCATTGCCAACTCTTTTAACGCGGGCGGCAAACGTAGCTCTTCGACAGTCGGAATTTTATTCTCAATTTTCCGTAAAATCATCCCTGCCATATCACGCTGTATAAAGGCACTGACCCGAAAACGTGCTTGCTGTGCTTCATCAGCAATGGCAAATTGGCACTCGTTGGTCTCTTCAAACTCTTTTTGCTGGTTGGGTGTCATGACGCCTTTGACCAATCGCATGGTTTGCTCAGCAGTTAAAGGCGTTTTACCGACAGGCAGAATTTTGCCATTCACTTTCATGGAAGGCGCTACATCAGCGGTAATAAAAAGGTCCGAGCCATTTTTATTGATCATTAACTGCAATAGTTTATCAATGTCCATATCGTACCTGCATTCGATGTAAATCGATTAAAAAAGTATTTAAAATCATGTTTTAAAAATCGCCAGTAGCAATAAAAGTAAGGCATATCATGGCTTATGAATGCTTGTATTATTGACTCACATATCAATCGTCAATCATTATAAGCCAGTAACGCACGATTAATAATATTACAAGAATGCCTCAGGCTGTTTGGCATAAGGACGGGCTACGTCTTTACTAATGGTGCCTTTCGCTACTAGATTTTTGAGCGTTTGATCCAGTGTAATCATACCTTCACCTGCGCCTGTTTGGATAGCAGAGTACATTTGAGCGATTTTATTTTCACGTATCAAGTTACGGATAGCGGGTGTGCCGAGCATGATTTCATGTGCGGCTACACGTCCGCCTGCTTGACGACGCAAAAGCGTTTGTGAGATAACGGCTTGTAGTGACTCTGATAGCATCGCCCGAATCATGTCTTTTTCTGCGGCGGGGAATACATCAATGACACGGTCAATGGTCTTGGCGGCTGAGCTGGTGTGTAGAGTGCCGAATACTAAGTGACCAGTCTCTGCTGCTGTCAATGCCAAGCGAATGGTCTCAAGGTCACGTAGCTCACCGACCAAAATCACATCGGGATCCTCACGTAGGGCCGAGCGCAATGCAGGCTCGAAACCTAAGGTATCGCGGTGCACCTCACGCTGATTAATCAAGCTCTTTTTGGAATCGTGGACAAATTCGATCGGATCTTCAATGGTCAAGATATGCTCTTTACGGCTCTCGTTGATATAGTCAATCATGGCCGCCAACGTTGTGGACTTACCAGAACCTGTCGGACCCGTGACCAAAACCACACCACGTTTAAAGTCTGACACGCGCTTGAATACATCACCCATCCCTAAGTCTTCCATCGTTAAGACTTTGGACGGAATGGTACGAAAGACAGCGCCCGCCCCACGGTTTTGATTAAAGGCATTTACTCGAAAACGTGCTAGATTAGGAATCTCAAAAGAGAAATCCGTCTCATAAAATTCTTCAAAGTCAGCGCGCTGCTTATCGTTCATGATGTCATAAATAAGCTGATGCACAACCTGATGAGTCATCTCTGGCATATTAATACGGGTCATTTCACCATCAACACGTATCATTGCTGGCATACCGGCTGAAATATGTAAATCTGATGCTTTATGCTTAACCGTAAAGCGCAGCAAGTCTTCGATGCTTAAATTGTTTTTTTCAGCCATAATCGGATATTCCTATCAATCAATAAGGGTAGGACAAAGGAGCAAAAAAGGGGAGTGATTATCAATCGATAAACGATCTGATTAAAGTCGGTCACGTTAATAAAGGAGTAGCGATGGTCTTTACCATTACTATTATATTCAGTAGCATATGTTAAACCATGTAACAATATAATAACAAGACTACCGACAATTAACCATCTACTACAACAATAAAATGTAAAATTAGTCATTATGAGTGCCGATTTATTTATAGATTGATGCTTATTGAGTTTTTCTATATTAGAAGACATTTATAAAAAGTTTAACCATAGCTAATAAAAGTTAATTATATAAGTCATTAAAAATATAAGTCATTAAAAGTGACTGATTAAAAAATGGATTAAATTATTCTCGTGAGTAATATATGAAAGAAATAGAAAATAACATTGATAGCCAAAATCTTATTGCGAGCTGGCAGCAAGTGAGCAAGCAAATGACTCAAGCGTGTGAGCATGCGGCACGACAAGCAGATAGTGTGACGTTGCTGGCAGTTTCTAAGACCAAACCAGCTGATATGATTGCTACTTTGGCTCAGCAAGGACAGCAGCACTTTGGTGAAAATTATTTGCAAGAAGCCATCGAAAAAATCGATACGCTAAAACGACAGCCAGAAACTAAAGGCATTGTTTGGCATTATATTGGTAGTATCCAGCGCAATAAGACCCGCGATATTGCTGAGCATTTCGATTGGGTACAAACGCTTGAGCGTGACATTATTGCTCAGCGTCTAAACGACCAGCGCCCAGCTGAGCTACCCCCACTGAATGTATTGATTCAGTTGAATATCGATAACGAAAAAAGCAAATCAGGCTGCCTGCCAGCACAGCTACCTGATTTGATAACTGCTATCAAGGGGTATGACAGGTTACAGCTGCGTGGTTTGATGATTATTCCTGCTAAGGGAGGTACGGATGCTTTTACCCGTACCAAGCAGTTATTTGATGAGATTAAAGAGACTCATGCAGAGCTAGATGCTTGGGATACACTGAGCATGGGCATGAGCGGTGATATGACAGAGGCGATAGCCAGTGGTTCGACAATGGTGCGCGTTGGTAGCGCCATATTTGGCGCACGAGCTTAAATTTTTATTTATCAGACAGTCTCATCCATTCTGGTCACCAGCATCTGAGTGATTTTGAGATTGTCCGTTGCGATAATTTCAAATCGATAATTGGCATATTCGATAGTATCGGTTTTCTTTGGAATCTTGCGTAGCATGTACATCATAAAGCCACTAATAGTTTCATAGTTCTGACTGCGTGGCAGATTAACGATATCTAAAGCGCGTACGACGTCTTCGATAGGAGTCATGCCATCGATTAGCCACGAGTTGTCAGTACGTTGAACAATGGGCTGCTCCTCCAAGGTGACAAGCTCCCCCATGACGATACTCATCACATCTTTAAGAGTAATGACACCCACTACCAATCCATACTCATTCACGATGACGGCAAAGTCAGCGCCTGTAGATTTAAACATCTCTAACACTTCAAACAAGGACAAAGTGTCAGGAACGAAGAGTGCAGGTTTTAGTAGGGCTTTGTCAGTTAAGCTGACCTCTTGCTGGTTAAGAACCAATGCCAAAAAGCTGCGCGACTCTACATAACCAATAATGTGCTCTAGATCATCTTCCTGACAGACCAAAAACTTGTTATGTGGTTGTTCAATCATCACTTCAACGACTTTTTCAGTGCTCGTTTTGGTATCAAAATAAACAATATTCTCACGTGGATTCATCACCGACGTTACGGTGCGCTCTTGCATATCAAAGATATTTTCTATCAGATGATGTTCTTGTTTTTTGAGCACACCAGCTTCAGCACCAGCATCCATGACAGCATAAATATCTTCTGGCGTCATATCGTCTTGTCGTATGGTTGAAATACCCAGTAATTCAAAAATGACATTTGCTGCACCATCAAATATCCAAATCACGGGTTTGAATATAAAAATCAATAGCATCATTGGTCGTACGAGACGTACAGCGATAGCTTCAGTGTTCGACATCGCCAATCGTCTGGGCATTAAATCAGCGAGCAGAGAAAACAAGCTGGTGATCAGCACAAATGATATGACGGATGACACTGCTTCATTCTTCACCAAAAGCTCTAGATAAGGGCTAATAGCTGACTCACCTACCGCACCAGCCGAGATAGCGACGGCATTCAAAACCACTTGTACGACAGTAATAAAACTGCCAGGGTGCTCTTGCATTTTAAGGACGTCAAATGCGCGGACATCCCCTTCTTTTGCCATGATTTGTAGCTTAATTTTGCGACCAGCAGCGATGGCAATTTCGGCAGCAGATACAAAGGCACTTAGGGCAAGCAATAAAAGAAGAAAGATACTAGCGGTTAGCAAACTCATGACATACTCGGTAAAAAATATAGGGATTAAAATAATTGAAATTAAAGAATGAATGGGTTAGAAGTACAAAAAAGAAAGTGTTGTTTATAACAGCTTGGCATTAAAAATCGGTTTATAGAAACTAAAAAAGCTGGGTAAGCACCCAGCTAATTATAATAAACTTGATTTTTTATAAAAGTATTGAATTAGCCATGTTGCTCGCGTTCTACATAATAAAAGTAGGGCAAGCAACAATGGCTAATCTAATTTAGCCTTTTACTGACCATTTATTCACTAATGGATAACGGCGTTCACGTCCAAAGGCTTTATGGCTAATTTTGGTACCGATTGGCGCTTGTAAACGCTTATATTCGCTATTGTCTACCATCTGGATGATTTTTGCGACCAGTTCAGCGTCAAACCCTTTATTAATGATGTCTTGATAGCCCATGTCTTCATCGATGTATGACATTAAGATGCCATCTAATACATCATAGTCAGGCAAGCTGTCTTGGTCTTTTTGGTCTGGGCGTAACTCAGCAGATGGCGGGCGAGTGATGACACGCTCAGGGATGACTGGGGTGTCTTCCAAGCGGTTGCGATAGCTGGCCAATTTATAAACCTGCGACTTATAAACGTCTTTTAACACATCAAAGCCGCCTGCCATATCACCATATAATGTCGAATAGCCGACTGCTAACTCAGACTTATTACCAGTGGTGATGACTAAGTGCCCAAACTTATTGGACAGCGCCATCAGTACCACACCGCGCGCACGCGCTTGGATATTTTCTTCAGTGGTGTCTGCTGGCGATTTGTTAAATAGTGGGGCTAAGGTATGACGGATGCCTTCAACCGCATCAAAAATAGGACAAACCGTATAAGAAACATTTAAGCGGCGAGCCTGTGCTTGAGCATCTTCTAGACTAATTTGAGAAGTATATTCATAAGGCATCATCACCGCATATACCTTGTCAGCACCCAAAGCATCAACAGCGATACATAGCGTTAAGGCAGAATCAATACCACCTGATAGACCGAGGATAATGCCAGTGAATCCTGAATGGTTAACATAATCACGCAGGCCAACGACCAGTGCTTGATACATCTCTGACTCACGGCTCAGTGTTAATGGCGCTTTAGTTTGACTATTAAACTTAGCAGTTTTGACGTCTAAAGTGGCAAGAAGTAACTGATTCATAAAACGTGGTGCTTCATGCGCAACGCTACCATCAGCTTGCACTGCCATAGAACCACCGTCAAATACCAAGTCGTCTTGACCACCAACGGCATTGACATAGACGATAGGCAAATTATTTTCACGGCTACGCTTAGCCAGCATCGTTTTACGATTGTCTTGTTTTTCGATCTCAAAAGGTGAGGCGTTCAAGCTAATAATTAGATCGGCACCTTGCTTTTTAAGCTCGGCAATAGGGCCTTTTTCCCACAAGTCTTCACAGATGAGCAGACCGATTGTGATGCCTTTATAGTCAAATAAAACTTGGTTACGACCTTTATCAAAATAACGACGCTCATCAAATACGCCATAATTTGGCAAGATTTGCTTATGATAAAAGCCTTTTTGATGACCATTATGCAAGATAGCAGCAGAGTTGAAAGTACCATGATGGTCGACATGTGGATAACCGACAATCATCACGATGTCATCGATATCACTTAAAGTAGACAAGGCGCTTTTGATGCGACCAGATAAGCTTGGGCGTAGTAATAAATCTTGCGGTGGGTAACCTAATAAAGCAAGTTCTGGGAAAATAATGACATCCGCACCTTGCTCGCGAGCTTGCAATGCGAGTGCACGCATTTTTTCCGCATTGGCAGTAATATCACCAACCAAGAAATGCGACTGAGCCAATGCAAAAGTAACGGTTTCTTGGGTTTTATTGGTCTTACTGACCTCAGTTGAGGGAGTTATATTGGGATTATCATTGTCTTTTGACATTGTTATTGTTCCTATCGATATATGGTTTAAAATTTGTTGGGTCGTTGTTGATTTAAAATAAAATCAAAGTAAGTCCGAAATTCACTCAAAATAGCACTCTGTCATATCGAATTCTAATAGTGAACCGAGATGATGAGCTTGCTTACGCACAGTATCCAACGTTGTAACGCCCCTCTACAGGTTTGATCTTATGATAGTCTATAGAAGGACGATAAAAGAGGGCTGTAGCGCATCGTCTGAAAAATGTTATATATGTAGAATGATCCAAATAAATAAGAACAAACGAATTTAATGCTATTAAAAAGCTTAAAATAATTGCTTTAGTATAGCATCAATTATCGTTGCAAATAGAACGCGCCAGTGAATTACCTTTCAATAGGTCAGTTTACAGTATGAATGTAAAATATCCTTTTAGTGCATTGTTTTTACATGTTAAATCTATGTGTCAACTTCTATCTATTAATGTCATCATCTAGTAAGCTTATGCAGAGAAAGTTGTAAGTAAAGATTACAACATATCGTTATATCCTTGTCGTATTTTACGGCATAATAAGCCGTGATAATCGCTTAATATTTATCTTGTGTTAGTCAAAACTATCGTCCGTAAGTATGTTACGGTATGCTACGATTTGATGCTCTCAAAGCAGGTTTGCTGGCACTGATTGTTTACACCCCTCGCTAATGAATACCGCTAATGGACAGGGTCTTTTTATGGGCACCGTCTGTGAGTTGATATTCATCACACATTTATAAACTTGCCAGCAAGGTCGCGATAGATCTTCGCTGTCTGCTCTTGGTTTATACGCTATGATTGAAAATTGGACAAAAGAATTTATTATTCAGCGCTTATTGGCTATTACTCTGTTGGTGGTGCTGTTCGTACTGTGTTTTCAAGTGGTACAGTTTTTTATTGTACCCGCATTATGGGCGGCGATTTTAGCGTATGTTACCTTTCCTATTTATAACTTTTTTTACGAAAAAGTAAAGCTGAGTCCTAATTTTAGCGCTGCTATTATGACGGTGAGTATCTCCTTAATGATAGGTGTGCCACTGGTTATCGGTATTTTTATTCTACAGCAAGAAGCCTTGAGCCTAATCAGTAACTTGATTTATCGTATAAAAGTGGGCTATTTAGATGTGCCTGATTCTATCAAAGATATGCCTATCATCGGTCAGCAAGTGAAAGATGTGCTGTGGAGAATCAATAAAAACCCAGAAGGGACGTTAGAGGCGTTTCGTATTTGGGTACAGTCACATTTATATTATGGCAAAGTAGCATTTGATGTGGTGTTTAGCGGTCTTGCCAAGTTAGGTATGGCGCTGATGACGTTGTTTTTCTTTTATCGTGATGGTACCAGTTTGGTGCGTCAAATTCGCCAAGCACTGCGTAATATCATTGGTAATCGCATCGATGGCTATATTGATTCTGTGGGTACGACCACGCGTGCGGTGGTTTATGGCATTGGTTTGACGGCATTGGCACAAGCACTGCTCGCAGGTGTGGGTTACTACTTCGCTGGTGCACCAAGTCCTATCTTACTCACTATCGTAACCTTTATTATCGCCCTGATTCCGTTTGGCACGCCATTTGTCTGGGGTGGTGTATCCATTTGGTTGTTAAGCCAAGGTCATACTGTAGAAGGGATTGGCTTGGCACTATGGGGCACTTTGGTTATCAGCTGGGTTGACAATCTCATCCGTCCTATTGTGATTAGTGGCGCGACCAAAATCCCTTTTATTATTATTTTTATTGGTGTATTGGGTGGTCTAACGGCTTTTGGCTTTGTTGGTTTGTTTATCGGTCCTGTGGTGCTAGCCATCGGATTGGCGGTATGGCGAGAATGGATATCGCAGCATAAAAATGAGATATTTGCTCCGCAGGATTTGGTGTTGTCTGATAACCAAACGTTGCCACCAGTCAATGAATCAGAGTAGAGGCACGTAGAGGCACATAGTCATGTTAAATAAGGATACTGCAAACGCTATGCAAAATAGAGCGAATTCTATTGACAGCATTACTATCGTGGCCGATAGCAATATCGCGAGCTTGGATGCGTTTTTTAATGCTTCGATGCTTGGACAGGTATCTGAGCAGACGGTCAATATAATCACCGTCGCTGGACGCGATATCAATGCGCAGTTGCTCGCAGAATTACAACCTGATGTGCTGTTGATACGCTCGGTGACGCCAGTAGGCGAGGCATTGCTAGCCAATAATAACAGCGTAAAATTTGTCGGTTCGGCGACTATCGGTACCGATCATGTCGATCAAGACTATTTAGCGGCGCGAAATATCACTTTCGCCAATGCGGCTGGATGTAGCAAGCATTCTGTTGCGCAGTATGTCTTGACGGCGATTTTGACGTTGCGTCCGCACTATTGGCAGCAATCCACGAAGCCATTAACATTGGGCATCATCGGACTTGGTAATATTGGTAGTACGCTCGCTCAGTATGCCAATGATTTAGGCTGGCAAGTACTAGGCTATGATCCATTACTGCCTGCATCAAATACGAATAATGCCAGCCTTGAGCAAGTGCTTAGCCAAAGCGATGTAGTGAGCTTACATGTGCCTTTAACCGATAAAAAAGATACTACAAACCCTAGTGGCAGTGATTATCCAACAAAGCATTTGATTGACGCAACTACGCTGGCAGTGATGCCTGCGCATACTTTGCTGATTAACAGCGCGCGCGGATCAGTCATTAATGCGCGTGATTTAGAAGCAGATATTGAGCGCACAGATCGCCAAGTAGTGCTCGATGTGTTTGAATTTGAACCAGAGATTTCTGAGAGTTTATTGTCCAAACTGGCTATCGCCACTCCTCATATCGCAGGCTATACGGTCGAAGGTAAGCTGCGTGGTACGCAAATTATCTATGACGCGCTCTGTGAAAAATTGGCAGTGGCACCTGTTCAGTCCATGCATAGTTTACTGCCGCTCAATACTTACCTCTGGTCTGAGCTAAAAGCACATCCAGACAGATTACAGAAGTTTTACGATATCATGCACGATGATGCTGCACTAAGAAGCAAGCTGGCTGACGGTCAAATAAAGGGTGCTGACTTTGATCAGTTACGCCGAGATTATCACTTACGCCGCGAATGGCAGTGGTAAAAGTTAGGCAGCCTTCAACCCTAAAGTAGCATCTGAGAACTTATTCTTATCCTTAAATTGCAGTAAATAATAATGACCCAAGCAAGTAATTCTTCTTCAAAACCCAGCTATGCGCCGACCATGACATTGGCAATGGCTCAGCAGCGTGCGCAATTGATGAGCACCGTTCGTCAGTTTTTCGCCACGCATCAAGTGCTTGAAGTGCAAACACCGCTACTATCGCAGGCTGGCAATACTGATACTTTCTTACAATCAGTCGCCGCGCAAGTGACGTATCAAGATAAACCTTGTACTTATTATCTGCATACTTCACCTGAGTTTGCCATGAAGCGTTTACTTGCCAGCTGGCAAGTGCCTATATATCAAATTTGCTCCGTATTTCGAGATAATGAAATAGGCGTACGCCATAATATCGAATTTACCATGCTTGAGTGGTATCAGCCGAATTATAGTCTGGATGATATGGCGGCTGAATTAGGTGAATTATTAGCGGCGCTTTATGGGCATTCAGTGGTGATGAGTCATTACCGCTATGTTGATGCGTTTATGGATTTTGTCGGCATACATCCGCTGACAGCTAGCCTTGATGCCCTGCAAGCAGTAGCAGAAGATAAGGGTTTGACAGGTTTTGATTTCAATAGTGATTTGGATAACACAGAAGATGGCGAAGCAGATATTCGTCAAAGCTGGCTGGATTTGCTGTTTAGTCATGCGGTCGAGCCAAACTTGGGTCACGACTTACCGACCTTGATTATAGAATATCCACCTGCCACGGCGGCACTGGCAAAAACAGCGGTTGATAAAGAGGGCAATACAGTCGCTAAACGTTTCGAGCTGTATATCAATGGCATCGAGATTGCCAACGCTTATGATGAGCTAGCAGATGGACAAGCGTTAAGAGAACGGTTTGAGCGAGACAATCAACTGCGTAAGCGTCATAACCTACCACAAATGCCAATCGATGAGCATTTATTAGCAGCGTCTGATGCTTTAATACCCTGTAGCGGTATCGCCGTTGGTATCGATAGATTACTTATGGTAATCACAGGCGCGAATAGCTTAGAAGATGTGATTTCTTTTCCAAGCGGTTTGGCCTAGTCGATTATTGAGAGACTTAATATAGTTGCCACTTATTTATTTGACAAGCCTATTAGAAAAAAGCGAGTAACCCATTAGGCTTACTCGCTTTTTTCGTTTTAATCGCTGTAAAGTTGATTCTTATAATTTTGCAATCGCTTCATCAATCGCAGTCTCACCGTTATGCATACTAAACACTTTCTTGATGGTATTATTGGCATTTAAGACGGCTGCCAAAGTAGTCGCCACATCGGCAATTGAGTTTTCACCAGCATTATCAACGTTGACAGTGATTTTACCAGTTGCTTCGCGCTCTTTTAGTGCCCCTGCTTGAACGATAGTGTAGTTAAGGCTACTGTTATTAATCAACCACTGATCCGCATAGTGTTTGCAAATATAGTATTCTTTTAGGTCAGCAATACCAGCATTGTCCCATTTACTGGTGTCTAACGAAAAGACGGTGCTAAGCATAATATAGCGCTTAATGCCTTTGTCCTCTGCGGCTTGCATGGTTTTGACCGCCCCATGTAAATCCACTTCTAAGACGTCTTTACCGCCAGACCCTGCAACGAAATAGACAGCGTCAATGTCTTGATCAATTTGCTTTTGTATAGCCTCTTTTTCGGCAGTGATATCTAAATCGAGTTGGCTATAATTGTCATCGGTAAACAGTTTTTCTTCTTGGCGTGTCGTGCCAACAACTTGATGGTTATCCACTAATAATTGCTTAACTAAATCCGTTCCCACTCGACCACTTGCCCCAATTACTAAAATTTTCATTGTCATTCCTATTCTTATGTACGTTATCGTTGTTATAAAAACTGACTATAGCGTATCAAGAAAAAAAGGCACACTTCGTTATGAAGCGTGCCGATTGCATAGTGTTTGGTTATGGCGTGTATACAGTTTGCAAAGTGGATAAGATCAAAAAATCAAAGACAAAGCGGGTGAAAACTAGCGTACCAACTTGTTTAATCCATCAGCAAAAGCTTTTTTATCACGATCGCCATAAGATTTTTGACCACTCATTTCTTGTAGCTCGAGCACGCCAGTACCGCGCATGGTATCCATAAAATCACGCATATTGAGCTTTTGCTTGATATTATTTTTGTCATAGATCATTCCGCGAGAGGTCAAGACCATACCACCTTTGTCCAAAATATCATTAGCCAAAGGAATGTCGCTAGTAATAGCCAGATCGCCTGGCTGTATTTTCTCAACGATATAATCATCGGCTTTATCAAACCCTGATGGCACCACTGTCATGACAAGCAGTGGTGACTTACGCAGTTTGATCGGCTGATTGGCGACGAATATTGCCATGGTTTGTGTGCGTTCAGCGGTTTTGATAATCAAATCTTTGGCAATCAATGGTACCGAATCGGCATCTACCCAAATCTGCATTATTTCTTAACCTTTTCTGTTTTTGCCGTAGCGTCGATAGCCTGAGTTGTTTGGCTGTCATCGATATTGACTTCTATACTCTCTAAAATATTGTCATTGTTATTGTCAGTAGTGATTAGACTATCTGCCGCTTTTGGCTGGCTATCAATCGCAGATGGTTTTTTCTCAAGTCCCATTTTATTGGGTAGCGTCGCGACGAGCTTGGCCAAAGCAGGTTCTAAGTCGGCAACATCATTGGGCATCAAGGTAATATGCGCAATTTTGCGGTCATCGCGTTCTGCTTTGTGGTAGCTATGATAGTGTGCGCCATCGATATTTAGTACGTCGCTGATATCTGGATATTGTTCCAAGACATTGAGCATAATCGCTGGATGCACGTTGTCGGTATCACCTAATGGCAGATTGACGACGGCGCGGATGTGGTTTTCGAACTGGCTAGTGACAGCGCCTTCAATGCTCCAATGTCCTGAATTATGCACACGCGGCGCAATTTCATTAGCGAGTAGCATGTCATGGCCACGCGCATCTTTGGTCACAAAGAGCTCAAGTGCCATCACACCAACATAGTCTAAGTGGTTCATGATCTTGGTGATGGCATCGGTTGCTTGTTTGAATAAATGACTGGTGCCAACGGCAGGCGCTTGGGTCTTGGCTAAAATACCATTATGATGATGGTTTTCGACCAAATCGTAGCAACGAACCTGACCATTTTGTGCGCGTGCGGCGATAATAGAAAGCTCGCGGCTAAAGTTAATAAAACCTTCTGCAATCAAAGGTGCAGGCGTTGGCGTTAGTGAGCCCTTACCCGTAACTGCATCTTTAAGATTTTGCCATGCCGCCTTGATATCACTGTCTTGTCTAATCACGAACTGACCTTTGCCATCATAACCGCCACGGCTGGTTTTTAGGACGATAGGCAGTCCTAATTCATGACAGGCTTGCTGCAAATCCGCTTCAGAGTTGACAGCCATAAAGGGCACGGTAGCAATATCAAGTGAATTGAACATTTGCTTTTCTTTCAAGCGGTCTTGAGCGATATCAAGCGCAATCAATGGCGGAAACATACCTTGTTTGTTACCTGATTTTGACAGATCAGTCAGCTGTTCAACTGTCGCCGTCGGTGTGTTTTCAAACTCTAAGGTGAAAACATCTGCTGCTGCGATGAAGTCTTCCAATTGATCGCTATGAAAGACGCGACCGTATAGGCTAGCAGGGCAGTCAGCGCTGTCTTCTAAAAACACACATTGGTAGCCAAGTGGCATCGCTGCTTCGGCAAGCATCATACCAAGCTGACCACCGCCTAAAATACCGATGGTACGAATGGTTTGGGTAACAGGGTAAGCGTTCGCTGTAGTCATGGCAGGCTCTTTGAGTTAAAAATGAATAATATTTTGGGTGTAATAAAAGGTAAAAAGTCATCTATTAAAATAGGAAAAGGTGCATTACATGCACCTTGTATTAAGTAAAACCCATCTAAAAATAAATATCAAGTAAATAGCCGCTATGTCTCAATAAAGGGATTCAAGAACCGCTATCAAAGACAGGTAATTAGCTATGGATAATGCCGGGCGTTGGGCTAGCAAGGATAGTATCAGTTTGCATTTGGCGCAGATTGTCCAGCTTAGCCGCAATGGTCTCATCATGCAGCGCTAACACTTGAATCGCAAGCAGGGCAGCATTGTAAGCGCCTGCTGAGCCAATCGCTAATGTGCCAACTGCGACGCCTTTAGGCATCTGTACGATAGACAAGAGACTATCCCAACCGCTGAGCATAGAAGATTTTACAGGAACACCAAACACAGGTAACGGCGTTTGACTGGCACACATGCCAGGCAGATGAGCAGCACCACCAGCACCAGCGATGATAACTTGTAGACCGTTATCTTTTGCGCTTTTTGCATAGTCAAACAATCTATCAGGGGTACGGTGTGCTGAAACCACTTCACAATCAAAAGCGATATCAAAGTCTGCGAGCAATTGCGCTGCCGCACTCATAGTTGCCCAATCAGATTGTGATCCCATAATAATGCCAACTTTCGGCTGACCAGCAGGGGAGGAGATAGGGCTGTTTTGATCCATCGTGTTAACAGTAGCTGTTGTGGTGCTCATGCTTTGATATCCTCAAAAAGACCATCATACAAAAGTTTTGTTGCCTTCGTAAAGCCAAGTTTGATTTTTAATAAGAAAGCGGGGGCAATAGTACCAATTTTATGGATTGGGGTTTACCGTTTTATCATGGCGATATTGGAGAAAGTTACTGGCTTTTAGTGGCAATGGTTGCTCAGTATTGAGCTGATAACAAGTCAGATATCCGCTGTCTACCGCCGCTGAATAATCAGTACAGGCAACTTGTGAACTCAGTGGCTCAGGCGTGCCAGTTAACCAATAATGACCGACAAATACCGCTTTATCCGTTTTCAGGGCGAAATCAATATTTTCAGCCAACACCTCTTTTGGAATCTGCGCCAATGCTGATGCAGGCGCACGCGCCACCTCATAAAGACGGCGTTTATTCAGCCCGTCAAGCCACCAGCATACTCGCACACGCTTGCGCTCAGTGCCTTCTTTATCGACCATGACCATGCCGTCAGGTAATGCTGTTTCTACACCTTTTAACACCCGCTCTAGCGCGTCAAATGGCGCCGTATTTTCTTTGGCAGTGGCGACTAGCCCGTGCGGCGTTAAACAGTTATCGTCAGTCAATAGCGGCTGCAATACCGCCATACTATCGACATCCCAGCAGGCATGAACAAAACAAGCGTCGTCTGTTTCAATCCATAAAGGCAGCTCATATAACCGATTAAGCCAATATTGATGACGCTCTGAGCCAAAAGCTATTTCGGCTAAAAATGCCGCATGTTGGCGTATATGTATGTCATTGTGCGAGCGCAGATATTGGCTGGAGTTATCAGGGTCAAGTGTGGCAAAGGCGAGGGCATTATATTCATGATTACCCATTATCGCATCTGCCACGTTAGCATCTAACATGGCAAAAACAATCTCTAAGGTAGCCAATTGCTGTGGTCCTCGGTCAATCAAGTCGCCGATAAATAACACCCGATGCCCTGCTGGCGGTACAAAGTACGTGCCATTATGAACGTAACCTAGCTGCTCTAATAAGCCAATTAACTTGTCTGCGTAGCCATGAATATCACCGATAACATCTATCATCATAATAATTATCAAATTCTTAAATAGTTTGTTGAGTATAAGTTTGTGCAAAACATAACGCGACGTTAATCATCGCTTAATTACTTAAACTGTCATCATAACCCAAGTGCTCATTTCAATTTTTATCATTGAGCTTCATTAATAAACTTCATTACTAAATTTAAAGCCCAGGTGATAATAGCGCATTGATAAAATGCGGTAGGACTTGCGGTTCTAAAATAATCGTGGCAATAACCCCAAACGCGCCGCCCCACATATGCGCCATATGATTGATATTAGAGCCGCCCCGTTTGTCTGCATAGATACTATAAGCGATATAAGCGACGGCGAATAATATCGCAGGTATAGGAATAATCGCGAATAGGTAGATTTTTTCCCACGGTGCCAGCAAAATAAAAGCAAACAATACGGCTGATACACCGCCTGACGCGCCAAGGCTTAAATAGCTCGCATTATTTTTATTCTTGAGGTAGCTTGGAATCATCGCAATGATAATGGCCAATACGTAAAAGACCACAAAACCATAACCAAATAAGAACGGCTGATACAGTCCTTCAATAGCACGACCAAAAAAGTATAAAGTAAACATATTAAAGAGCAGGTGCATGCTATCGGCATGAATAAAGCCATGCGTGACAAAACGGTCCCACTGCCCATTATTTACCGCTGGCGGATAAAAAATAAGCCGATTAAATACTGTTTTGTTTTGCCATGCCACTAAGCTGACAATAACCGTGATAATAATAATAAGGGTCGTATGATTGAACAAAGGAAAATCCTTAGGCTGCGCCTGATATGTGACAAGGTGATGAATAACAATGTTCAAAGCCTACGCATTATGGCTGAGTGCAAACTAAATAGGACTGACAAGCAATTATTAAGCATGAGCTATTTATAATAAAGTAATACTAACAGTAGTTATGACAATGCAAAAACTTATTATGTGACAAAATAGTGCATTTATATGCTTTTATAGTGAATAATATAGCAGGCTGTCAGGCAAATTGAGTAATGCTTCGTATCTTGACGGTAATGGCGGGTTAAATGAGAGCGGTATCTAAGAATGCAGATGCTAACGACAAGTAAAATAAACGTTTCATGCGTTGGTAAATTTAAAATAAAGGCCGAAAGAGGCAGTAATCTATGAGTATTATCGACCAATTAGAAAAGACCGTAACGCCAGCTGTCATAGGTGAGCGCAATAGTCAGGATAGTGTGGCTTACATCAGCTTATTGGAGCAGTTTTATGCCATCTTGGCATCGCGTCTCGCCTTGCCGCAAGTGTATGCACAATTTATCCGCGCCGAGCAAGGGATGGTTGATAGAGTCACAGAAAGTCCACTGTTCGAACAACTGTGGCAAGATAAAAGCATACAGCAGCTTATGATCCGAGAGCTGTCTGCTACCCATCATATTGATGAGTCTGCTACGTTACAGCTGCTCATCAATGCCGCGCCACTGGCTTATCGTGAGCTGACAGTATTGGCAAACGGACAGTTTTTGCCAGCGTTTTTGCAGGGAGAGCAGGCAGCATTGCGTCAGTATTTACCGATGTGGTCAGCAGCTATTATTACTGCTCCTCAAAACGTCAATAGCGCATCAGAAGCACACCCACACATCGTCGCGGATATTGATAGCGTACCAGTGCGTGACACCTCTTTGGATGGACGACAAAATTCTCATATAGGTACCAGTACGATCGCCGCAGCGACAGCCGCTTATAGACAAAATGCTGATACAGCAGATAAAAAAGATATTGGAAATACTGATGTAGAAAGTATGAAGATAGGCGATACCGATGGCCATTTTAGTGCTCATACTGGTGCCATTCATGCCAATCCATCCACGCATCATTTGGCAGAAAATAGCAGTATGAAGCAAGAAAAAGTGCGTACTCGCAATCAACGTAATGATTTACTGGTACGGGTGGGTTTATTAATAGTAGCCATTGCCGCGATAGGGCTTGCTGCTTGGGCAATATTAATTAGACCGAACAACGCGCCGCCTGTAGAAGCCGCTGCGACAGTGCCTGTTGTGGTAGCACCAACGCCTGCACCAGTAGCGCAGGTAATGACTCCCATTGAGCTCATCGTTGGCGTAGATAACAGCGGTAGTCTGTATGCCTGTAGCGCTACCATTGGCGATGCAGCGCTACAAAGCACCTTGCAACAAGCGCTCAATACCAGCTTTGGTGAGCAAGCGAGTATTTGCGAATTAACAGTACAGGCTGGAGTTGCCAGTAGTATTGCCAATTTACCTGAGGAAGTACTGCCCAATGTCTTGACGATGATTAGGTCTACGCCATTTGCACGCCTACATTTGCAGAATGATCGCCTTATGTTAGAAGCGCCAGACAGTATGCTCTTGCAACGACTGGTTACGGATATGCGTACTTTGATACCTGCCATGGTCATCGATAGTACTGCACCATTACCATTGCCTGAAAATAACGATGCCAATGCAATGAATAATACGAATAATCAGTTTGAGAATGAGGGAGCTGCCAACAATCAGTATGCTAATGACTATAACAACGGTGGGTCTGGAGAGTTCCAAGCAGCAGATGATGATACAGGCGATCGTATCGTACCTAATCCTGTACCCAACAATTATAGTAACAATACCAACAATACTCCCAGTAACATTCCTAACAATATCCCTAACAATACACCGATGAATAACAGACCGTCAGGTTCTATTTCAGAATCGGAGGTAGATGATATGGCAAGCACACTCATCATCGCTGAACCTGCACAAGTAAGGAATAAATGATTGGATAATAGAGGTGTTTAAAGATTGTTTAATCATTTATCCATTGAAATAAGTTATCAAGTAAGGATGGCGGTATAAGTTGCTTATACCGCCATTTTTTCTGTTGATACCCAGTTGGAATTATGTAAAAGACCACAAAGTATCTGAAAAAAGGATGTATTTTCTCCATTTATACATAAGTTTTACTGATTCTTTTATGGGTTCTCACTGAGCTAATGATTGGTTATTTGCCATGTTTTTGGTTACGTGTGACACTTGAAATATTACCTAACGTATCATTTGTACAACAACCTGTTGATTGTTAACACTGACTTAATACTTTTATAATGATGAAAATTGAACAGGGTTAAGATGGTTTTAGCTGTCATGGTTCTTATTTCAAATCATTATTTTATCTGGCGTTTTTTGAATATTTTAATTATATAAATCGATACTAATATAGGCATTAATAGGAGAATTGTATTATGGATATTATCAGTCATTTGACGCGTACCGTTAGCCCAGCCGTGCTGGAAGATGATCATAGTCCCGCTAAAAAGGGGCTGCTTGAACAGTTCTACGCTATTTTTGCGGCTCGCTTAGCGGATAACGATACTTATAATCGTTTTGCAAATGAAAATATCACTCGTGACGACCAAGGGTTTTATGACCGTGTATGGAGCGATGATTCGCAACGTGATCGAATCGCTCGTGAGCTGGCAGGCAAGCATAATGTCGATGCAACGTCTTCGCGCGGACTGATAGCGATGGCAGCGCCACTGGCTTTTCACGAAATCAAAAGCTTGGCAGGTACCACACCAGTGCCGCAGTTTTTAAATGATAATCTCGATAGTTATCAGCGTTATATCCCTGCGTGGGCAAGCGCCGTTCTGCCAGTCGGTATGTTGGCAGCGACGCCTGCTGCTGGCGCACGTATCTCTGATACGGTGAGCACCGCTCCATTGCAACGCGAAGAAGAGCAGCAAGGCAGCTTTATGAAAGCATTGCTCCCCATTATTGGCTTGATTATTTTAGGCGCATTGGCTTGGGCTTTACTTCGTGGTTGCCAAGAGAACCCTGAGCCTGTCGCCACACCGGTGGCTACTGCCCAACAAGCAGCGCAGGGAGAGGGTCAGTTGGCAGTGGCAGGTGATATTGAGCCTGCATCATTGCGCATTGCGACTGGTGAAAATAGTGAGCTGTATGCTTGCCGTATGAATGTGGGCGACGAGACCTTGCAGACCAATGTAATGAATGCGTTAACCAGTGCATTTGGTGAAGAAGCCAATAAATGCCGTGCTGATGTCGATGATAATTTTGCAGTAGATATGCCAGCGGCGGCTCAGCTAGCTACTATCTTACCTATCGTCAAAAATGTACCAAATGCGAGCATGATCATCAAAGGCGATGTGATCACTGTCAATGCGCCTGATGCAGCGGCATTAGATAAGCTAGTGGCTGACTTACAAGCGGCTGTTCCTGCAATGACCATACAAGCCGAAGGGCCATTAGATTTGCAGGGTGAGATTGATAATAGTTTGGCAGCTGCGGATGTTGCTATGACCAATCTTGGTAAAAACCCAGATCCACGTGATGTGGCTCGTGCATTGAGTATTCAGGTTATCAACTTTGAAGTGGATGAGGCGGTCATTCCTGATGTCAATAAAGAGCTGCTTGACCGCGCTGCTAAGATCATCAACGAAGTACCGAATATGAAGCTGACGATTATCGGTCATACTGACAGTCAGGCATCAGATTCTTACAATGTAGAATTGTCTCGTGATCGCGCTGAGGCAGTGAAAGAGTATTTGGTATCTCAAGGTGTTGATGCTAGTAAATTGATGACGAAAGGCATGGGTGAATCAGAACCTATCGCTGATAACTCAACTGAGCAGGGTCGCTTCCGTAATCGCCGTATTGAATTTATAGTCAATGACGAGATGGCCAGTGCAAACGATGGTATGATTATTAGTAATGATGCGCTTGACCCAGACTTAAACCCTCTGGATAGCAATAACGATGACTTATTGCCTGATGGTGATGATGCCACTCAAGGTACGGCAGTAGATCCAGCCAATTAATGCACAGAAAATTGATTGAGTCATTACTAATTTAAAAAACCACATCTTATAAAGGTGCGGTTTTTTATTTTGTTAAGGCTGTTGTTTATAGGTGGCTAATGATAAGTATCTAATGATAAGCGATTACTTATAAGCGGTCGGATCTTTTAATTCAGTAGCGCTGCGAGTCGCTTGTGCCTCAGATTGAGGATTAAAAAAGGTTTGAGTCACGTTTTGCTTTGCCTGTTGCCAATAGTCAAATTGTTGGCAAGTTGATTCTAGATCACCTTCCCATGTTGGTATCTGTCCGCACATTGTTTTAATACGGTTTTGATTGGGATAAGGCAGCTCTTGTGCGGTCTCTGCGGCTTCATGGGCGGCGACGCGATCATTACAAACCAGCGCAATATCACAACCCGCTTCAATCGCGGCTTTCACACGTGCGCTGACATCGCCCGCGGCTTGAGCACCTGCCATACAAAGATCATCAGAGAATAAGACCCCATCAAACTTTAGCTGATCCCGTATGATGTCCTTGAGCCAAATTTTAGAAAAACCTGCTGGCTTATCATCGACTTGCGAAAAAATAACATGGGCAGGCATTAAGGCATCAAGCCACGGTAAGGTTTGGGCAAAAGGCTGCATATCGCTATGCATAATCTCATCTAAGCTACGCGTGTCGATGGCTTCAGCCACATGCGAATCAGGCGCAATGGCACCATGACCGGGGAAATGCTTACCTGTGGTTGCCATGCCAGCGGCTTTCATACCGCGCATAAACTGAGTCGCCAGCGCAATGATCGCTTGCGGCTCTTGATGAAAGCTACGATCTCCGATGACTTGGCTGATGCCATCTCTGTCAAGTACTGGGGCAAAACTGAGATCAATGCCCACGGCCAATACTTCTGTTGCCATTAGATAGCCACAATCGTAAGCACAGCTTAGCGCATGGTTAGGCTCTTGATTGAATAACTCCCCAAGCTTGCCCATGGCAGGTAGTGGGGTAAAGCCATTGCGTAGGCGTGCGACTCGTCCACCTTCTTGGTCGACACCGATTAATATGTCTGGGTTGTGATAACGTATGTCGTCACACAACGCCCGTACTTGTGCCGCATCTGCAACGTTTCGGGCAAATAAAATCACCCCGCCCACTTGTGCCTGTTTGATTAAGCTGACATCTTCTGCTGTCAGTGCGGTACTATCGATATCAATCATTAAAACGCCGTACATTGCGTAATCCTTATGGTGTTATATCTTGTTATATGATCGGTTCAGCTTCAAATAAATAAATGATGATAATTGGCAATGCGCCACTATTATCAAAACTGCTTTATTATGACAGTTATTATTAGATGAGCATAATGTGGCAGATGAATAGACTCAAATCAATTCGCGAGTGGGCATTGAATCGTCAATAAATGACCCAAATAATGATGAACAATAAATGTAATAGAAAGTTTGGTATGTGCAGGCGTAGCGTGTAAGATTGCTTATACAGTTTGAGACAGTTGGATATCTATGTGCATGATAATATTGAGTGATTTTTAACAATATATTAGCAAACAGCAATGGCATTTAGTGACCATAACTATTCAGAAAATAGCATTTTAGAAAGTATCATTGAATACATATTCGATTGATAGTGGTAGATAAATATTTCGTGACTTAAAGATAAAGCATTTATAGGCGGCGACTGATTTAATCACTTTTGATTTTTATAAAACAAATAATATTATTAACGTAAAATAACTAGGTATATATGATGAAAAAACAACCAGCACAGTGGTTACTCAGTGCAGCGTCAGTGGGCATCGCCGGTATTATTCTCACCCAGAGCTACGGGACGGCAATGGCCGACACCAATACTGAAGGCTTTGTACAAACCCCTGAACAAAAAGTCACCACTCGCCAAGTAGCCGCATTGCTGGATCGTAGCCACTATTTAAATCAGCCGCTAGATAGCAAAACGGGCAGCGAAATCTTGTCTATGTATATTGATAGCCTTGACCCAAACCATACGTTGTTTTTGCAGTCTGATGTGGATGAGTTTAAGAAAAAATACGCCGATGAATTCGGTGCTCGCCTCAAGCGTGGCGACTTGTCTGCAGGAGTAGAGGTCTTTGAACGCTATCGCAAGCGCTCAAATGAGTATTTTGCGATGGCGAGCAAGATGCTAAAAACGGATATTGATTTGACGGGTGATGATACGATTGTACTTGACCGTGAAAAACTCAATCATTTTAAAACCAAAAAAGAGCAGCGTGATTATTGGACGCGTCAGCTTAAGTTTCAGCTGATAAGTATTACCTTGGGTCAAGAAGATGAAAAAGCCAAAGAAAAAGTATTCCTAAGCAATCCAGATATTACTCGTGGACAAGATTTGGTGCGCAACGACCAACGTACACCAAGCGAGATTTTACAAAATCGTTTATCGCGACAGCAAGAGCAGTTTAAGCGTCTCACAAACGATGAAATCATGGAAACCATCTTAAATACGGCGATGTTGACTTACGATCCGCACAGTAATTATTACGCACCGATTCAGGCCAACGAATTACAAATCCAATCTAGCCTGCAATTAGAAGGCATTGGCGTCTCTATTCGCCCTGATCGTAAAAACCCAGATTATACTCGCATCGTGACCTTGGTTGATGGTGGTCCAGCAGCCAAATCTGGTCAGATTAAACCCAACGATTTGATTATCGGTATTGCCAAAGATGGCGAGAACATGACAGACGTGGTTGGCTGGTCAACGCGTGAGATTGTGAGCTTGATTCGTGGTAAACGTGGTACGTCAGTGACCATCAAAGTGCGTCAGCCAAATACGCCTGATGCCAGTGCCCGTAACGTGACGGTGGTTCGTGACATTATTCAACAAGAAGAGTCAGGGGTTACCCAGCGCGTGGTAGAATTACAGCGCCCTAATATTGATAAAACGCCAAAACGCATCGGCGTCCTTGAGATACCAAGCTTTTATCTGAATTATCAGGCACGCCGTAACGGTGAGGATTATCGCAGCGTCAGTATCGATACCGAAAAAGCATTGAAAGCGTTGAATAAAGAAAATATTGATGGCCTCGTGGTTGATTTGCGCAATAATCCAGGTGGTTCATTGGATGAAGTAGCAAAAATGCTTGGCTTCTTTATCAAGAGCGGACCGATGGTGCAAATCCGTGACAATCGCGGCAACATTCAGGTCTACCGTGACGATGATGGCGGTGAGCAACTTTATGATGGCAAAGTGGTCGTTATTACCAACCTAGCGTCTGCCTCAGCCAGTGAGATATTTGCCGCGGCTATCCAAGATTACGGTCGTGGTCTAGTGGTTGGCAGTACGACAACGGGTAAAGGTTCAGCGCAGATTCAACTCGATAATTTGGCATTGGGTTCAGCCACTTTAACGCAGCGCAAATTCTATCGCATCACTGGTGGTAGTACACAGAATAAAGGTGTGGTACCTGATGTAGAGTTGGTCAATATCTACGATGATGCCACTTTTGGCGAACGTGCGCAGAAAAAAGCGTTGCCTTGGGATACCATCAAAACGGCGCCTTACAAGCCTGAAGGTAAGTTCACTGATACGACGCTGGCGACACTTAACCAGCAGTCTAAAATTCGTCAAGAGCAAAACCCACAGTTTGTTTATCTCTCAGCGCTAAACAACATTCGCGATATGGAAGACGAGAAAAAACCAATTCCACTTGATAT
>NZ_DKHR01000018.1:48373-64226 GCF_002453835.1 Psychrobacter sp. UBA6739 | reverse complement strand
ATGGATGCAAAATTTGAAGAGCGCAGCCGCATGAAAGCCAAGGAGCGCCCAGAGTTACCTGAAGACGAAGCGTTCATCAATGAAGCGGCCTATATTATGCTAAGCGCTGAACCTAAAGCATTGTTAAGCCCTGAAGAGAAGCTATAAACGGTCAGTATTGTCAGCCAAAAAGGCTGTGATTAAAATCCACGTAAGCATATGCTTACATGGATTGACGTTTATACCTCTTACTAACCATGAGGCAATCTGCGATTATAACTGTACGGCACGATTGAACGAAAAGGTTCATTGATACTAGGGATTGGTATCTCAAAGGTCGCATCAGGGATAGGTGGTTTGCTGATTAAGGATGATAAGGCTGGATGCCTGTCAGTTATAGGATACTCCGGGATTAGGTATCATGTAACGATAACATGGATGGTTAGTGATAAAAGCCGCATAACGCTTGTCGTTATGCGGCTTTGTTACGTCTGCTATATATTAATTGAGAAACACGACTAACTAGCTAATAGATAACTCAGTAGCATTGAATAGTTTGTAAGCCTGTCAGGTTGCTTAATGTAAGCCTAAGAGGCTCATATTTTAAAAAGGTGATTGTGATAAATAATAGCCATAAAAAAAGGTCAGTAGACAAAGCCGCTGACCTTTTTTGACTAAATAATGGTCTTAATAAAGACTACCATTTAACATCTCACTATACTCTAGAAGAGATTAGTGCTCAACGCCACCAGCGCCATGGACATGACCATGGTTTAGTTCATCTTCAGTCGCTGCACGCACTTCTTGGATTTCAACATCAAACGTCAAACGCTTACCAGCCAATGGATGGTTTGCATCAACGGTCACTTCTTTGTCATTTACTTCAGTAACGGTAACTAGCATTACTTGTCCGCCAGCTTCTGACTGAAACTGCATACCCGGCTGGATATCTTCAACGCCTTGGAAGTTATCACGTGGTACATGTTGTACCGCTTGCTCTTGATATTCGCCGTAGCCATCAGCAGGTTCAACAACAGCATTAACTTGTTCGCCAGCAGATTTACCTTCTAGCTGTTGCTCAAGGCCTGGAATGATGTTGCTGTGGCCATGCAAATACGCAAGTGGTTGACCTTCTGGTGATTGGTCAAGAATGTTGCCTTCGTCGTCTTTTAGTGTGTAATTGAATTTGACGGCAGTGTCTTTTGCAATAATAGTCATAAGTTATCCTAAATATATCTATGTAAAAAATTAAATACGGTTGCAATAAACCTAAAAAATCCAATCAGCAAGCCAAATAGCCACGTCATTAGTCAATTATCATCAGTTTATTAAAGTAACTTTAGCAGTTAGCATCTTTAATTGAGATGGCTCATATAACTTTCAAGGTAGAAACAATAAAAAATGCTATTTTATACTGATAAATGGCATTTTTTATGAAAATAAACACAGTTTTTTGTGGTTTTAAGACCGTAAATGGATATTCGGGGTTTGCCAGTTGCGTTTTTGGACAATGGCTTTTACCATAATGATATAAATAAGGATAAAAAGACAATGACTTCATTTGCCAATAATTCAGGTAGTCAGCTATCAGATGCTAATACAATCAGCGATCACCATAAAGCAAAAGCTGATATCAATTATCGACTCAATTTCGAGCGTTTTTCTGAGCACTTGGTTGATGTGTCGCTCAATTTTACGGCAGTAAATGATGCGCCTCAACTTTGGATGCCAGCGTGGATACCAGGCAGTTATCTGATGCGTGAGTTTGCGCGCAACATTACCGCGGTGCATTATCAGGTGTTAGACAGCCAAATCAGAGATGATGATACTCATCCTAAGGTTTATCGCGCGCACAAAATAGATAAAAACACGTGGCAATTACCAAAAGCCAAGGCAGGGCAAGCCATCGGTGTCCACTATGAAGTCTACTGCTATGATTTATCGGTACGTACTGCCTATGTCGATCAGCAACGTTTGTATGGGAATTTCACCTCACTGGCATTGGCTGTAGAAGGGCAGGAGCATCGAGCTGTACAAGTCAGTTTGGCAGTGCCTGCAGCATTTTTAGCAGGTAAAGACGAGAGTCGGCTGCTATTGGCATGTGGGTTAGAGTCTACTCATCTACGCCTTGATGGGCAGCATAGCTATGGACTACAAGCAGGCAGTTATCACGACCTTATTGATTACCCTTTTGAGATTGCAGAACAAGATAAGTTTGACTTTATTATTCAAGACAGTACGCATCAGACGCTACATCATCGTTTTTACCTCTCAGGTAAGCACAGTGCCAATATGGGCAGGCTACAGCAGGATGTCACTCAGATCTGTCAGTGCTATTTAGATTGGTTGGGTGATGCGCCATTTAATGATTATACGTTTATGACCTTTGCCAGTGGTCAGGATTATGGTGGACTTGAGCATATCAATTCGACCAGTCTCATTACGCCGCGCCGAGACTTACCAACTCTTGATGAGCCAAAAATACCAAGCACCGATTATCAGCGATTTTTGGGCTTATGCAGCCATGAGTATTTTCATTCGTGGTGGGTCAAAACGGTACGCCCAGATGTTATGTTGGATGTCGATTTGCGCCGCGAGGCATTTACACCACTGCTATGGGTATTTGAGGGCTTTACTTCGTATATCGATGACTTTATGTTACAAGCGTCGGGCGTGATTGATAAGCCAAGCTATCTCAAGCTACTGGCTGAGCAAATTAATCGTTACTATCAAACCGCGGGTCGCGCGTATCAAAGCGTTGCAGAATCGAGCTTTGATGCGTGGATTAAGCTATACCGTAACGATGAAAATACAGGCAATGCTGGTATCAGTTATTACAACAAAGGTGCATTGGTGGCGTTATGCTTAGATTTAACACTGCTCCAAAAGAGCAATGGTCGCTATCGTCTGTTTGATGTGGTCAAGGCTTTTTATACTCAAGCAAAGCAAAACGACAATAAACGCATTGGCATCAATAGTGCTGATATGGGTACAGTCATTGGGCAGTTCATGCCCATAGAGGATTGGGAAGACTTTGAGTATCGTTATGTCAATGGTGTTGAAGAGTTGCCAATTGAAGCGCTGCTGGCGGCAAACGGCATTAACATGCATAGCAATAGCAAAGAGACGGCTGACAAGCATGTGCCTTGGGGCATGCGCTGTACTGAAACACCTGCTGGACTCAAAGTCAATCGCGTGACACGTGCTAGTGTCGCTGCTAGAGCGGGTATTTCAGCGAATGATGTCATTGTGGCGCTTGACGGTATCAAAGCTGACAGTAAACAATTGGCGTTGCTGAGTAATATGGAGCGTGACATTGAGTGTCATCTGTTTCGCCGTGATNNCCTAAAGCGGCTAATGAAGCCATTGACAAAGCATCTCCGCATAAAGTGAGCTTGCACTTGGCACAAGCAAATCAATCGTCAGAAGTCAGTGATAACTCTTCTCCAGTCGATGCAGGCTGGCAAGCATGGCTTAACGCTATAGAGCGTTATCAAAGTTAAATACATTGCTAAATGTATTAATGTGAATGTACTTGTTCTCACTATTCTGGTCAATAATTTATTAAAAATTAAAGCCCCTGCCAAATAATATTATTTGGCAGGGGCTTTGTGTAATGACTGGCAGTCTTTTAAGGTTTATTAAAAATTAACAGCTAAGTCAGCGTTTAGTAATTCAGCACCTAAGAAGCAGCTTGCTCAGATTGCTGATGATTATCCGCTTCACTTGTGCCCTGTGTCTCTTTAGCCTTGTTATCTGCATTAGCGTCTACAATCCATTGTTGCATATGCGCAATCTCAGTCTGCTGACCATCGATGATATCTTGTGCCAATTGACGCATCTCTTCGTCAGTGCCATAGGTTAGCTGAATCTTTGCCATCTCTACCGCGCCGATATGATGCGGTAGCATAGCGCGTGCAAATGCCATGTCGGGGACAGGATCAGCGATACCCAACACCATGTCGCCATTTAAGACATCCATGCTCCTCGCATATGCTTGTTGCATCGCTTCAGTATTGGGTTTAGGTTTGGCTGTATCAGGGTGGCTAGCAAGCCATTTATTCAAAATATCGATTTCAACTTGCTGAGCGGCGATAATCTCTTGTGCCAATTGACGCATCTCTTCGTCAGTACCATATTTCAGCTGAATTTTTGCCATTTCTACGGCACCGCGGTGGTGTCCAAGCATCGCTTTAGCAAAGGCTGTATCAGGATCGTTATAACCCATACCGATTATCATCTCATCATGCATTCTAGTCATCGACCTTGTATAGTCTCTGAGTATGTCAGTCATTTGGCTCTCTTCTGCGCTGTTTTCGCCAGCTACTAGTTCGTTGTCAGCGTCAATGTCATTTGGAGCATCGACGATATCAGTCACAGGTGGGGTCGCTGCATTAGAATCTGTGTCATCGTTGTCTTTTGTCGGCTGACAGGCGCTCAGTATAAGCGCTGTAGAAACGCTAGTGGCCAACAAGATCCAACGACGAGAAGCAAACATAACATATCCCTATAATAAAAAATCAAATGATAAGTGGATGAGACTTATGATACCTAAATAATGGTGTTCTGAAGCTTAGCAGATAAACCTTGCTCGTTCGAGACGCGATGTTTAGCAAGTCGTAATTGGGTTTAATTGCTATCAAAGCCAATGACTAAGACGTGTTCTTATTTAAAAAAGCTGATAGAAATAAGGATATGCCCTAATAAGCAGATGCCAGTCACGAGCAATCAGCAATGAGATACCAGTAGATTGATAGTAATAATTAATCGAGAATGCCTAATTGCTGACAGCGTTCGCTAGTGAGATGAATGCGCACAAACTCACCAACGGCTAAATCACCCAATTCAAACCCTGCCACTGACCAGCGTATCAAACGCAGGCATGGCAGTCCAACCTGCGCTGTCATACGTCTGACTTGGCGATTCTTACCTTCATAAATCGTCAGCATGAGCCATGAAGTCGGTATATTCTTACGCTCACGAATAGGCGGCTCACGTTGCCATAAATCAATGGGTAAGTTTGTCTCTTCTACCATGAGAGCCGTCGCAGGTAGTGTCTTGCCATCTTTTAAATGTACGCCAGAGGCAAGCTCATTCAACTGCGCTGGCGTTGCTGTACCTTCAACTTGCACCAAGTAAGTTTTGCCTTGCTTATGACGGTTTTTTGCAAAATTAGCAGCAGAAGGTGGCTGGGTAATGGCTTTATTGACTCGACCATCACTCGTTAAAATCAGCAAGCCCTCTGAGGTGGCATCAAGCCTACCAGCAATCCGTAAAGACTTATCGGTAAAATACTGTGATAGGGTGGTGTGATCATTGTTGCTGTCATCACGAAATTGACTTTGCACCCCATAAGGTTTGTTGAATAAAATCAGACTAGAGGTTGACATGGTTTGGGATTTCCTAAATTTGAATCATTATTTTGTGCATATTTTGAGGGTAGGGCGTGTCCTCAATTTACGATTTTTAAAACGAGGACACACCCTAATAAAACGTTGTTTTTTTAAATCAACGCTATAAGCTGCAAATTTGTTGATTTTATATAAAATATCTTTGTTATTTTGCGCGTTATTATAACAGTCTGTGTGGATGCTATTTTACTAAAGGGATTTTTACAGTATCGTTAAGTCAATAAATGATTATTCAGTGCATCACTATTTTACTTATTGATTTTTTAAATCATTTATCAGCATATCGCAACTTACCTATTGCTCAGAGTTTTTAGTTTGGCCAATCCGTGTTTAAAGCGGTATAAATAATCATAATAGAGTGGCTAGCATAACAGAGTGCTAAGGATGCTTGCGATATCTAACATACAACCAAGGAGTTTTATCCATGTCTTATGAGAAGGTTATCGTCCCAAGAGACGGCGAAAAAATTACCGTGAACGCTGATCTGTCGCTAAATGTACCCAATCATCCTATCATCCCGTTCGTTGAAGGCGATGGCATCGGGATCGATATCACGCCTGTCATGATAAAAGTGGTCAATGCGGCAGTGGAAAAAGCTTATCATGGCAAACAGTCCATCATTTGGATGGAGGCTTATCTTGGCGAAAAAGCCGCTAAAATATATGATGGTGACTATCTGCCAAGCGAGACGCTAGAGATTTTAAAAGACTATGTTATCAGTATCAAAGGCCCATTGACCACGCCAGTTGGCGGTGGTTTTCGCTCATTGAATGTGGCGGTACGTCAAGAGCTTGACCTCTATGTGTGTCAGCGCCCAGTTCGTTGGTTTGAAGGTGTACCAAGTCCTGTTCAGCATCCTGAGCTGACAGATATGGTCATTTTCCGTGAAAACTCAGAAGATATCTATGCAGGTATCGAATGGAAAGCGGGCAGTGAGGATGCTAAGAAAATCATCAAATTCTTAAAAGAAGAGATGGGCGTTACGAAGATCCGCTTCGATGATGATTGCGGTATTGGCATCAAGCCAGTATCCAAAGAAGGTTCGCAGCGTCTGGTGCGTAAAGCCATTCAACATGCTATCGATAATGATTTGCCCAGTGTGACTTTAGTGCACAAAGGCAATATTATGAAGTATACCGAAGGCGCATTTAAGGAATGGGGCTATGAGCTGGCAGCAGAACGCTTCGATGCAGAATTATTAGATGGTGGTCCTTGGATGACAATGAAAAATCCAAAAACAGGCAATGATATTATTATCAAGGATGTTATTGCTGATGCCTTTTTGCAGCAAATCTTGATGCGTCCTGAGGATTATTCAGTCGTTGCGACGCTAAACTTAAACGGTGATTATATCTCAGATGCCCTAGCAGCCGAGGTGGGCGGTATTGGTATCGCACCGGGCGCTAACAAAGGCGGTGCAATTGCGGTTTATGAGGCAACTCATGGCACAGCACCTAAATATGCGGGTCAGAATAAAGTAAATCCTGGCTCATTGATTTTATCGGCTGAGATGATGTTACGAGACATGGGCTGGACAGAAGCCGCTGATCTCATTATCAGTGGTATCCAAGGTGCGATTGCTAATAAAACGGTCACTTATGACTTTGAGCGCCTCATGCCAGATGCTATCTTGCTCAGTACTTCTGAGTTTGGTAAAGCGGTTATCAAGCACATGGATGTTTAAAAAGTATATAGAGCTGAGTCAGCAGTTATCAGAATTTTATACTATTGATAAAAGTATCAATATTCACAAAAGTATCGTTGAACTTATCAATGTCAAAAAGCCACCTACAGTTATGTAGGTGGCTTTTTTATTGGCAGTTTTTTGCTGTTTATAAGTGGTATTTTAAAAGTAACGTTTTAAACGTACTGTCTTATGTTCAAGCATAAAAAACACCGCTTAAGTCTGAGACCTAAGCGGTGTTTTTATTTTGCTTAACTGGGTTCAAAAGTCTTTATAAGTAAAGAAAATTAAGCCCAATTATCTGCTGTATGAGCACACAACTCAATTACAATGAGGCGATTGCTGCATTGAATAGCGTGCTTGGACGCATCGCTTGTTCAGCCAATGCTTCGTCTGCCAAGTAGTAACCTTTCAAGTCTACAGGCTTGCCTTGAGCTTCATTTAGCTCTTTGACGATAGCAGCTTCGTTGCTCTCAAGTTTTTCTGCCAGCGGTGCAAATTTTGCTTTTAGATCAGCATCTTTATCTTGTGCTGCAAGCTCTTGTGCCCAGTACATCGCCAGATAGAAATGACTACCACGGTTATCGATTTCACCTGTTTTACGTGATGGACCTTTGTTGTTTAACAACAGTTTCTCTGTCGCCGTGTCCAATGTATCCGCCAAGATTTGCGCTTTAGCATTGTTATCGTGACTGGCCAAATGCTCCAAAGAGACGGTCAAGGCTAAGAACTCACCCAATGAATCCCAACGTAAATGGTTTTCTTCTAGTAGCTGTTGAACGTGTTTAGGTGCAGAACCACCAGCGCCCGTTTCAAACAAACCGCCGCCTTTCATTAATGGTACGACTGACAACATTTTCGCACTGGTTCCTAATTCTAAAATTGGGAACAAGTCAGTCAAGTAATCACGTAAAATATTACCAGTTGCAGAGATAGTATCCAGACCACGGGCAACGCGCTCTAGCGTATAACGCATCGCACGAACCTGTGACATGATTTCAATATGCAGGCCTGTAGTATCATGATCTTTTAAGTAAGTTTGAACTTTTTTGATCAACTCGTTCTCATGTGGGCGATAAGGGTCTAGCCAAAAGATAACTGGTGTATCTGATTCACGGGCACGGCGTACGGCAAGTTTTACCCAATCTTGGATAGGCTCATCTTTAACCTGACACATGCGCCAGATGTCGCCATTTTCAACCTGCTGCTCAAGCAATACCTCATCAGTATCTTCATCGACAATACGAGCCAATCCTGAACCACTCGCCTCAAAAGTCTTGTCATGAGAGCCATACTCTTCGGCTTTTTGCGCCATCAAACCAACGTTAGGAACCGTACCCATCGTCGTTGGATCAAAATTGCCATGCCATTTACAGAAGTTAATCATTTCTTGATAGATACGAGCAAAAGTAGACTCAGGCATGACCGCTTTACAGTCATACATTTTGCCATCAGCGCCCCACATTTTACCGCCTGAACGAATCATCGCTGGCATAGACGCATCAACAATCACATCACTTGGTGAATGGAAGTTGGTGATACCTTTTGATGAATCAACCATCGCTAGGCGTGGACGATGCACTTGGCAAGCATGTAAATCGCGTTCGATTTCTTCACGCTTACTGGCAGGTAGCTCAGCGATTTTTTCGTACAAACTTGCCATGCCGTTGTTGACGTTGATACCTAGCTCGTCAAAGAAAGCGCCATGCTTATTAAAGGCATCTTTATAATAAGTTTTGACCGCATGACCAAACACGATAGGATGCGATACTTTCATCATAGTGGCTTTTACGTGCAGTGAAAACAAGATACCAGCTTCACGGCAATCTTCCATTTCACGCTCATAAAACTCAAGTAATGATTTTTTGCTCATAAACATCAAGTCGATGACTTCTTTGTCCAGCAAGGCAATGCCTGTTTTGAAGACATGAATAGTGCCATCTTCAGCGACACGCTCCATACGTACGCTACGTGCTTTATCCAAAGTGATAGATTGCTCACCAGCATAGAAATCGCCACTGTGCATGTGCGATACGTGGGTCTGTGACCATTGCTTCCATTCACCCATAGAGTGTGGATGCTTGCGTGCATAGTTTTTAACCGCTTTTGGTGCACGGCGATCTGAGTTGCCTTCACGCAATACTGGGTTGACAGAACTGCCCAAGCTTTTGCCGTAACGCTTACGGATCTCTTCTTCTTCTTCTGTCTTAGGATCATCTGGAAAATCAGGGATAGCGTAGCCTTTGCTTTGTAATTCTTTGATACAAGCTTTTAGCTGTCCAACAGAAGCACTGATATTAGGCAGTTTAATGATATTGGTGTCTGGATCTTGAGTCAGACGACCCAGCTCAGCCAGATTATCAGGAACGCGCTGCTCTTCCGTTAAGTACTCTGGAAACTCAGCCAACACACGGGCAGCAACAGAGATATCGCTGGTTTCAACTTCGATACCTGCTGTTTGAGTAAAGGCTTTTACAATTGGCAAAAATGATAAGGTTGCTAGCGCTGGTGCTTCGTCAGTTTTTGTATAAATAATTTTAGACATTAGTTGGGCATTCCTTTTAGTTGTAATTAATAATAAGGCTCAAATATAAGTTAATAATTCCATGCAGCTCTGATGTAATAATGGATCATGCAACGATACTAAATAATGTGTCGCGAGCTTTTTGTAGCCAGTTTCTTGGAGACCATCGAGTCTGCTTAGAATTTTTCTTCGTTAAGCGGCAGTTTGACTGTCTTGTCTGAACGACCTGCTCATATGAATGACTTAAAAATAGAGTGCGGACGCTACATCATAGTTAACTGATTATAAATCTGATACGATGTCAATATCGCATAATGAACTAAGTGTAGTGTTTTCGGTTGTTTCTAATATGTCTTAATTACATTAAGCTGTTAAGAGCCTTATTCTACCAGTCATCGATAAAAATTTCATCCTTTCTATACAAACACTGCCTGCTAATATTCATCATAAAACGATGAATAATACAATCATTATTCAAAAAACTGCCAGTCATATCATAGATATGAATCGTGACTAAGTGATTCTTACTCTTCTGTCAGACATGAGCTGACAAACCAAATTATCTATGTTTTTAGAGGTGACTTTACTGGGGTAGCTTTTATTATCGAGAGTGCATTGTTACCTATTTTATTCGTAATATCTGACAATTATGAGAGCATAATTGTGACAGAGTTTGAGTAGAATTTTGCTAGGCTAGTCATATACGAAACAAGGTATAAAAAACTACGCCCATATAAAAATAAATAGTGAGTATTATGAGTTTACAATATGCATTACTCAATGACACCAGCTGGCAGAGTCAAACAGACTGGCAAACCCCCGATACCCCTTTTATGTCGTTTGCTTTTTGGCAAGCGTTAGCTGACACTGGCGCGATTGGTGAGCAGGCAGGCTGGTTGCCGATATTTGTGTTGGTACATCGTGTCGCAGATAGTCAAAGCGGCAGCTCGATAGACCACGCTGATCATAGTGAAAACCATAGTGAAAACCATAGTGAAAATCATTCTGCGATTAACGAAGCTGCGCAAACAGTCGCGCATCCTGTGGCGGTGTTGCCAGTATTCCTCAAAGGTCATCATCGTGGCGAGTTTGTGTTTGACCATTCATGGGCAGAAGCCTATGCGCGTTATGGGGTGGATTATTATCCAAGGCTGGTTACTAGCGTGCCCTATACACCGATTACGGGTCAGCGGCTTTGGTTGGCAAAAGGTGAGACGTTAACCACCGACATTATAAAGACAGCTATCGCAGGCGTCGATGATATTGCTCAGCAAGTAGGTGCCTCAAGCTGGCATGGATTATTTATTACGCCTGAGCTGGCAAAGATTGCGACGGCATCTATGCCTACTGATATTGATATAGCGCATTTGCTAGCCGCTCAAGATAATGGTTTAGAATCAACCGCAATTGACATGCCTATACTGGAACGTCAAGGCTGCCAGTTCTTATGGCAAAATAAAGACTTGCTACAAGACTGCCAACCGTTTGCTGATTTTGAAGCATTCTTAGCGACGCTAAAAGCCAAAAAACGCAAAACCATCCGTGCTGAGCGTCGTAAGGTTGCTGAGCAAGGCATCAGCTGCCAACGTAAATGCGGTGATGCTATTACTGACGAGGACTGGAAAGCCTTTTATCATTGTTATGTGATGACCTATGCAGTACGTGGACAACAGCCTTATTTGACGATAGATTTTTTTATGGCACTGGCAGCGACTATGTCTGAGCACTTAATGCTCGCACAAGCGTTAGATGCCTCTGGTGAAATTATAGCCAGTAGCTTGTTTTTATACGATGATCGCCATAGCGAAAATGCCACTCTTTATGGTCGCTATTGGGGGGCACTGGGTGAGTACGACAGCTTACACTTTGAGCTGTGTTATTATCAAGGTATTGAATTTGCCGTCGAGCAAGGGCTTAAGTATTTTGATCCGGGTACGCAAGGCGAGCATAAGCTGGTTCGTGGTTTTATTCCAACGACGACACACTCTATCCACCGTATTTATGACCCACGTTTTGTGCCAGCTATCGCCAATTTTTGCGCCCAAGACCGTGAGCATATGGCGCAGTATCGTCAGCAAGCGTTTGAGGCATTGCCCTTTAATGCGGATAATATGCCAGCCTTTGATACCACTCAATAGGCTTTGCTTAATACGCCTAACGCTCGCTTTCTTTTTTATTATTATGTCACTATTAGCCGTTAACTATGTCCAGTACTCCTTTTATTTGTCTTACCCATTTGTCTCCTCCTAGTGAGCTACTCTCGTGGCTCAATGTCGCAGGCTCTCTCACGGCGGTGTTGGAAGTGAAAGCAGGGCAGCCCTTGCGCGTGGAGCGTAGCTTTGAGGGCTACCGATTGCTGTCATTGGCACAAAAAAAACAATTGAATGTCACAGGTGCCATGCTAAATCGTCCCATGCTAGCATGGGTGCGTGAAGCGCAACTATATGGTAATGACGAGCATCCGTGGGTGGCCGCGCAAAGTATCTTTCCGTTACCCAGTCTCAAAGGTCACGCCCGCCGTCTACAGCAGCTCAAAGGCACACCCATCGGTTATGTGTTATTTAAACGCAGTCGGACTTTGCCCAATCAGCGTTTTATCCAGCAGACAAGTGAGGGTTGGCAACGGCAAACACGTTATGATTGGTATGGTCGCCAGTTGCTGATCAGCGAAACTTTTTTGCCAGCATTTGTCGCTACTGACAGTTAAATATCCATTAAGTAGCCAGTCAATAGATAAATGTCTCTACTAATCTGCTGACCAACAACAGGGTAGGAGCAATATGATAGCGGTAAACCATTTATTTTATTGGCTATTTATCTGCGTTATATCACCATTTAATTCACTCAGCTTACAGTGAGGTTTTTTTGCGCTCACCGTACAAATTTTCATGTTACACTTAATGTTTAGCGATGATTTTGATGCCAACGCGTATCGAGTTTATTGCCGAATTGGACAAGTTAATGACAGGCCTATTGCCTCTGCTTACTCCTACTTACCTTTGCTAATAGACTCAATTCACAATAATGGTCATACCATAAAACTGAGCGTAAAAGTACCGCTGGTACTTTGAGCGACGTTGACACAGTAATTGTTTTATTGTGGGCAGCCTATAAGCTTCTTTTCAACGACATTTTTCAATGACAGTCACTACCTAGGACATCACTATGTTTAAAGATATTTCTATCAAAGATTTTGATCCAGTACTTGCTGAAGCGATGGCTGCAGAAAGCGTTCGTCAAGAAAACCATATCGAATTGATTGCGTCTGAAAACTACTGCTCGCAAGCAGTGATGGAAGCGCAAGGTACAGATCTAACCAACAAATACGCTGAAGGCTATCCTGGCAAGCGTTACTATGGTGGTTGTGAGCATGTAGACGTTGTAGAGCAATTGGCGATTGATCGTGCAAAAGAGTTGTTCGGTGCTGAGTACGTCAACGTCCAGCCACATTCTGGTAGCCAAGCAAACTCTGCCGTATTTTTAGCGTTACTTGAAGCAAATGACACCGTACTAGGCATGAGCTTAGACGCAGGTGGTCACTTGACTCACGGCGCGCACATTAACTTTTCAGGTCTTAACTACAATGCTGTACAGTACGGCTTGGTCGAAGGCACTGGTCTTATCGATTATGACCAAGTTGAAAGTTTGGCAAAAGAGCATAAGCCTAAAATGATTATTGCTGGTTTTTCAGCGTATTCACAAGTAGTCGATTGGGCACGTTTCCGTGAAATCGCCGATGAAGTTGGTGCTTATTTGCTAGTAGATATGGCGCACGTTGCTGGTCTAGTTGCTGGTGGTGTTTATCCAAACCCAGTACCGTTCGCTGATGTGGTTACGACGACTACGCACAAAACCCTACGTGGCCCACGTTCAGGTATGATTTTGGCACGTGATGAAGTACTTGCTAAAAAGCTGAATTCTGCCGTATTCCCAGGTAACCAAGGCGGTCCGTTGATGCATGTCATCGCGGCAAAAGCGGTTTGCTTTAAAGAAGCGTTAGAAGCTAACTTTTCTACTTATCAGCAGCAAGTGGTCAAAAACGCTAAAGCGATGGCAAAAGTGGTTCAAGACCGTGGCTATGAAATCATCTCTGGTGGTACTGAAAATCATCTCATGCTGATCAGCCTCGTTAAGCAAGAAATGACAGGTAAAGAAGCAGACAAATGGCTTGGCGATGCGCATATTACTGTGAATAAAAACGCTGTACCAAATGATCCAAAATCTCCGTTCGTGACTTCTGGTATTCGTATCGGTACACCAGCAATCACTACTCGCGGCTTCAACGAAGCGCAAGCGGGTGATTTGGCAGGTTGGATTTGTGATGTACTAGATAGTCGCGGTGATGAAGCCGTCGCTACTGAAGTACGCGGTAAAGTAGAAGCGATCTGCAAAGAGTTACCGGTTTACGAAAAAAATCAGTAAGTCTTAACTGACTCTTTTTGAGAGCTGTATAACAGAAACCGCTTAGCTTTTGCTAGGCGGTTTTTTATTTTTTTAATAAAAGGATAATTTGATGATGCTACGAATTCATGCTCTTTACCATGTTGATTTTGAAGAGCTCAGCCATATCAAGCAGTGGGCAGATAATCGAGACCATAGTATTACGGTCACACGTTTTTATAAAAATGAACCATTACCCGCGCAAGACAGTTTTGATTGGTTAGTCGTTATGGGTGGACCAATGAGCATTCATGATGAAAGTGACTTTCAGTGGCTAGCTGATGAAAAATCTTTCATTCAGCAAAGTATTAATGACGGAAAAACCGTGATTGGTGTTTGCTTGGGTGCACAACTGATTGCAGATAGCTTGGGGGCGAAAGTTGCGCCATCAGGCATAAAAGAGGTTGGCTGGCTGCCCATTCAATTGACCGAACAGGGGCTTGCGCATCCGCTGCTAGCAGATTTGCCAAAGAATGAATTCACTGTATTTCATTGGCATGGCGATGGTTTTGAGTGTCCCAAAGGCGCGATGCCAATAGCAACGTCACATACTTGGGCCAATCAAGGTTTTGTTTATCAAACATCAAAGCATAAAGAATTAGGTACGTGGGTGCTTGGTTGGCAATGTCATTTTGAAGTGACTAACAAGAGTATGGTAGATATGGTGTCGCATGGACAGACGTATATACAAGAAGCGATGATTGATCATCCTGACTCTGTGCAAGCGGCTGATGAGATCCTAGCACTAGGGGACACGTATATTGCAGATAACAATGCATGGCTCTCGACCATGCTAGATAAACTAGCTAGATAATTCAGTGAAACGCGATTAATAATCTGTAGCAGGTGAAAATTCAGTATAAAGAAAAGCGCTAAAATGACAGATGAGCAAACCAGTCAAGACTGTGGGTTTTACTTAACTTACATAATACTCGCTATTGATTACTTAACCTGCGACCTATCTTTTATTCAATCTCATTGAACTGAAGAAAGAACCATTTAGCTTCTGCTAGGTGGTTCTTATTTTTAATAACAGATAAGGAGAATACGATGCCTATTTCTACATCTATGTCATTTTTTTTTGTAGTGTTCGTGAGGAAAATTTAGCAAGTATGTTCAATGGTAGTATTACACTTGATGAGCTAAGAGAAAATCGCGATAACCAATACTTGGATGTGAAACAAGCATCTGTTGAACACTATACGGAAGAATTGATTGAGCTGTTGGGAGAGGGGTATTACGCCTTGTGCTATCTGTTATTTTTGACAGACAACAGCACGCCTCTGCATGATCAGCATGACGGGCTATTATATGATATGGCAGTCGTACCTAAGATTATCAGAGCGTTTGCCGCGACAGATTTAAAAAAATTGGTACACGACATCGGTTACTACGAAGCAGAGAGCCAAGAAGGTTTGAATACATTTCTTGAGAATTTAAATCATGTTCATAAGTTATTTGAGTTTGCAGAAGAGAACAAGCTCAATGTGATTGGGTTTACGCTTTAGTATATAAAAATTTGCTTTAAGTATTTGTTAATTGAAGTATTTTAAAATTTGAGCGTCTTAGTTTGATGTGAAAAACTGCTTAGCATTTACTAGGCAGTTTTTTTTGTGATTAAAATTGGTAGTAGTTTTTGAGATTTGGGTTGAGCTTATGTTTTAATCTAGCTTTCATTTTTTGTGAAATGACAATGTTTTGACGCAACGCAAACTAATCCTTCTTCAGCGCATGACTGTCTTCTAATATGCCCATAAACCTCTCATATAACCAAGGCTCAGCATCATCGATGGCTTGGTTATATATTTTAGAGCC
>NZ_DKHR01000018.1:16897-48301 GCF_002453835.1 Psychrobacter sp. UBA6739 | reverse complement strand
TCTTTACTCATATCATTCTCTCAATACTAGGTAATGATCTAGCTTAGTTCAATCATACCTTTATAGGAAGGTTGAATAACCAATAAAAAGGCTGGGTTACGATAGCGTAGCCCAGCCTTATTCAGGTTAATTCGACTTTATTGCTTATAAAATTACATAAACGGCAGTTTAGTAAATATCTGCAAGATCGTCGCGTTGACGATATCGACAAAGAATGCACCAACCATTGGCACAATCAAAAACGCCTTAGGCGAAGGCAGATAGCGATCCGTGACCGCCTGCATATTGGCAATCGCCGTAGGCGTCGCACCCATACCAAAACCACAATGTCCAGCTGACAAGACCGCTGCATCATAGTCTTTACCCATCACCTTAAAGGTTATGAAATAGACATAAACAACCATAATGACCGTCTGTACCAGTAAGATAATCAACACAGGGCCTGCCAAATCAGTCAGCTGCCATAGCTTCAATGACAGCAGCGCCATGGCTAAGAACAGACTCAAAGAAGCGTTACCAAATACGTCGATAGAGCGATCAAACATATCAAAATTAAAGATAGTGGTTAAGACATTACGAATAATCACACCACCTGCCAACGCCCAAACGAAGGTAGGTAGCTCAAACCACGTGCCTTGGGCAACAAGCGTCATGACATCGGCGAAGGCCAACGCTGTGGCAAACAATGCCAATGTCTCAATAGTAGAAGAGGCGGTGATAAAGCGCATGCTATCAGGTCTTTCGAAAATTTCTTTATTACTACTCGCTGAATCTTCATCGTGTTTGGTGCTATAAAGCGACTGCGCACCAGCGACTTTTTCGATATCACTAGGATTGGGATTGGCAGGTGTTGGTTTTAACCCCAGCTTTTGAATCAGGCGACGGGCAACAGGGCCACCAATGATACCACCAGCGACTAAGCCATAGGTAGCAACGGCGATACCAAGCGTCGTTGCACCGACCACACCGTAATCTTGCTCCAAGGTGATACCCCAAGCGCCTGCCGTACCGTGACCACCAGTCAGGGCGATAGAACCTGTCACTAATCCAAGTAGTGGATCAAGTCCCAACGCGCTTGCCATGGCCACACCAACGACATCTTGCAAGACGATAAAAACGGACACAACGATGGTAAAAATCAACAATGGCGTACCACCGGCTTTGAGTCTACTAAAATCAGCACTCAAACCAATAGAGGCAAAAAACATAAGCATGGTCGCCGTCTGTAATCCTTGATGAAAGTTAAAACTATATCCCCAAATGATATTTAGAATATAGACCACTATTGCTGCGACCAAACCACCAGCAACAGGCTCTGGAATGTTAAAATCTTCTAAGAATTTAATTTTCTTGACCAAAAAGCGCCCAAGCAGCAGCACTAGAGTGGCTAGTATCAGCGTGTAATAGCCGTTTAGGGTAATTTCCATATATTAATCCTTTCTATAAAAATAAATTAACCTGAATTCGGGATAAATATGGTTTTATCTCGAATTCAGGTTTGTGTGGTGATTGGCGACTAGGCATCATCCACGGACGGCATAATAACCCATAATTGCGGCTTGCCAAAATCTCTGTAGGCATCTTCAATGATACTTTTGAAAACATTAAAATCTTCGGTGTTTATTTTTTTCACCGCTGTTAGATCCAGCATCAGGTGAGTCACTTCGCTGTCCGTTAAACAGTCCCATGCGCTATCCCAGTTATGTGAAAAATAGCTGGGAAAATCACAGGCATTGGCTAAGTTTGTTAATAATGTGGTTTTATTGAGTATCTCGTCTACCGGTATGTTAACAGTCTGAGCGGGCATGCTAGCATTTAGTGCTGTAGTTTTTTGGTTAATATCTTGGTCAAAACCCAGATTAATATAGTGGATGGCTTTACTCATATTATTTTACGTCCAGTCTGCGAAAGCTATCATAATGATCAACGGTTAAGTAATACATGGTCGGCGGATGACCACCTGTGACGATACGCCGTGCACCGCGATGTGACACGCCAGGGGTCGGCACGGTATATTCGCGGTAGTAGCCTTGCGACTGCGCGGGCAATCTGCCCTCACGATTATAAAATGTCGTGCCATCTTTATGAGGATAAGGAAAAGGCCCGCCTCCTTGAATAAGGGCAATGGTATTGTCTATCTGAGCATCGCCCGTGATGCCGCTTGTCTTTACTGGCTGGGTCTCGGATGAGGTTTGTGATACCGCTGTTGGGTCAATACTATTGGTCAAAAACCCAGACGACAAATCACCAAAAAAGTAAACAGCAACGGCAATAAGGGCAATCAAACTAAATAGGGTAGAGCCTAAGCTTCTCTTGTTTTGATTGCCACGCTGACTATGGCGATTGTCACGGGTAGTGTGTCGCGGGTTTTTGTTATTATCAATAGCGGTGTGTCGGCTGCTAGTATTTGAATAGTGATTGGTTATATTTGAGTCTGGAGTGGCTAAAATACTCAATTCGTTGGAAGTGACTTCAGTGGCTCGTAGTTGGTTTTTATCATTACGCTCACTATTAAAATAGACGCTTTGACCAACGGTTATCGGCTGTGATAATCGCACTTTACTCACATGAAAAAACACGTCTTCACTTTGGTTGTCTACATCGATAAAGCCATAGCCTTTATCTGAATTCCAGTGCTTGATTTTACCACTCTGCATAAGCCCACTTTCCTATCGCTTGTTTCATTATCGTGCCGCATGACTTCTACCATACATATGGTTTTAATACCGCATATATAACATATTTGACACTACTAAAAAACGCCAGCAATTGAGCTGGCGTTTTTTTGTGGATTATACGTTAAATCAGAGAGTGGATGATAGGCTAAGCGATAAGACGTTAGGCGCGAGTCTCACCATGACCATAAACGATCCATTTCTGTGAGGTGAGACCTTCAAGTCCTACTGGGCCACGAGCGTGGATTTTATCGGTCGAGATGCCAATCTCAGCACCCAATCCATACTCAAAGCCATCAGCAAAACGGCTAGAGGCGTTAATCATGACGCTCGCTGAGTCGACTTCACGGATAAAACGTTGCGACTTGGTATAGTTGTCGGTGATGATAACGTCGGTATGATGGCTGCCATGAGTGTTGATATGTTCAATGGCTTCGTCAATACCTGACAAAACTTTTACCGCTAAGATAGGCGCTAAATATTCGGTATCCCAATCCTCAGCAGTGGCTGCAGACAGATGACCAGCAAGCTTAGCATTGTCATTTAAGATGGCTTGCGACTTGTCATCAAGGCGCAATTGCATCGCATCATCAGCGGCGATGATGGCTTCGGCAATCTTTGGCAATAGCGCACCCGCGACTGATTCGTCGATCAATAGCGTCTCCATAGTATTACACGTACCGTAGCGATGGGTTTTTGCATTGACGCTGACCTTGATGGCGATTTCGGCATTCGCATCACTATCGATAAAGGTATGGCAGTTGCCATCTAAATGCTTGATGACAGGAACGCGAGCATCGCGGCTGATACGCTCAATCAATCCTTTGCCACCGCGTGGGACAATGACATCAACATAGTCTGTCATGGTGATCAGCTCGCCGACAGCAGCACGATCTGTCGTTTGTAATACTTGCACACTGTGCTCAGACAGCCCGACTTTTTGTAGTCCTTCCAAGATACACTTGGCAATCGCTTGATTGGATTCAAACGCTTCAGAGCCGCCGCGCAAGATAATAGCGTTGCCTGATTTTAGCGCCAATGAAGCCGCTTCTAAGGTCACGTTAGGGCGCGACTCATAAATCATGCCGACCACGCCGAGCGGCACCCGCATTTTACCCAAATGAATCCCTGATGGCTGATAGGTCATGTCAGTGACTTCGCCGATGGGATCTGGTAATGAAGCGACGTCTTTTAATCCTTGGAGCATGCCGTCAAAGCGGGCATCATTTAGCGCTAAGCGATCCAGTAAGGCTGCCTCTAAATCGTTGTTTTGTCCATTATCCATATCGATTTTATTGGCGGCCAAAATATCTGATTTGGCCTCTTTTAACACATCATGAATCGCCATTAATGCTGAGTTTTTGTCACCAGTGTTTGCCGCAGCCAGCACACGAGAAGCAGCTCGTGCCTGTTTGCCGACAGCTTGCATATACGCAGTAACGTCTGTGGTATTCGATTGACTCATAAATTATTTTCCTTATGTTATAAATGTTTTAAGCAAATGAAAGCGCCCAAAAAGGCGAAAATGTGGCAAAAAGATGATTTTGATACCTGTCAGGTATTATGCTATTTAACATAGAGGAGATTGAGGCGATAGTAAAGATGATTTTGTGAACAGTGCCTGCTTTACATAGCGTTTATGAGCATTGTCGTCGCGTCATTTTACTGACTTTACCATTACTGAGTCCTTGCCATTTCATGATACAAACATCACTTCAGAGAAAGCAAAAACGCAAGTTTGCGGTTACGTGGTTTTAACAGAACTGCGTTGTAACTACTAAGGTAGCTAGCATTAATCATACGTATAGTAGAGCTTAACGGTGCATCAAAAAGCAATTAAAGGGCAGACATTCATGTACGAATGGCTGCTCGTCAAATACAATTCAATAAATGAAATAATGATGGAGAATAAAAATGGCTATTAGAAATGACACTATCGACAACACCACGCGTAAAAGCTTGCTAACAGTTGGTTTGGTTGCTGCGGCATTGACATTGGGCGCTTGCGGTAAGAAAGAAGAAGCCCCTATGGAAACTGATCCAGCCGTTGATGCACAAACAGCAGTAGAGGATGAAGCTACTGGTGTTGCGACAGCAGGCGATGGCGATGATATTGCAGTTGCTAGCGCCGATGATGGCATGGCAGTGGGTAGTAATGATGATGTGGCGGTGGCAACAGCAGATGACGCCGAAGTGCTGGACGGCACTGAGAGCGAAGAACATGTCTCAACGTATTAAATCGCTATCTTGATTAACTGATTATCATTAGTTGATGATATAAGCGAATAAAACTAGATAATCAGATAAAACTACGCCCAGTACACGAAAGTGATAAAATAAGGCTCAGCGCTGTAAATACAGTCTGGGCTTTTTTGTGTTAGCTATTTAGTGTCTTATTAATATTTATTTACCACTGATTGAGCATCTGGTTCAATACAGGATTTGCCTTTTTGCTGTGTAATAAGAGACAATATGACATTTTTTCTATTTGTGTCACGAATCATAGCCTTATCACAATAATGCTATGATTGATGCTGATACTATTTATGCTGCCTATGCCGCTATTTTTTATTTATTTTTATTCGTGTTTTCACTCATATTTATTGGAAGTCTGCTGAACCATGCTTGATATTGCAAAAGATCCGACTCGGCCTATCGCCTTAGATTTACAAGACGTCCATAAAAGCTATGGCTCATTGGCAGTGCTAAAAGGAGTGTCCCTTACCGCATATGACGGTGATGTCATCTCTATTTTGGGCTCATCAGGCTCAGGTAAATCTACCTTGCTGCGCTGCATTAATTTGCTTGAAAAGCCCAATCAAGGTCGTATTATTATCGGTAATGATGAGCTGATGCTCAAGCCTGCCAAGTCAGGTGAGCTGCAAGCGGTCGATATTAAGCAATTGGAAAACTTGCGCGCGCGCGTGGGTTTTGTCTTCCAAAACTTTAACTTGTGGCCGCACAAAACGATTTTGCAAAACATCATCGAAGGACCAACGCAGGTTTTAAAGATTAAAAAAGATCAAGCCATTAGCGATGCTGAAAAACTGCTCGATAAAGTCGGTTTGCTTGATAAAAAAGACGCCTATCCAGCGAATTTATCTGGCGGTCAGCGTCAGCGTGTCGCTATTGCCCGTGCCCTTGCCATGCAGCCACAGGTGCTACTATTCGATGAGCCAACTTCAGCCTTAGATCCTGAGCTGGTCAATGAAGTGCTCGCTGTCATGCGTGAGTTGGCAGAAGAGGGGCGTACTATGCTTATCGTCACCCATGAGATGCGTTTTGCGAGAGAAGTATCAAGCAAAGTGGTGTTCTTGCATCAAGGCGTGATTGAAGAGATTGGCACGCCTGAGCAAGTTTTTGATAATCCTACCTCTGAGCGTGTCAAAGACTTTATGGCATCGCATCGTCAGAACTAGCCTCGTATTTAGTATCCGTTTTATATGCAAAAATGGGGTGGTAATATTCTTACCACCCTATCGTCATTTTATTTTAAGCATAAAATTACTGCTTAGTAAGCAGCGTTGACCGTTTATTACTCGTTAATAACAGTCGGTATGTAAAACGTTTGTTTTTGATATTTTACTCAGGTATTATCAAAAGGTTTACAGGTGGTCGATAATGACGGCTGCTTGTGTATTCTGCTATCTATATTGCTTGTCTGGCAGGGACGTCAGAGAACAAAATATCAGAACCCTACATTAAAAACCCATCAGAATTTAAGGAATGTATGATGTCGAATTCTCGCCTATTGTGGTCATCGATGACCGTTACCGCCGCATTGATGCTGAGCGCCTGTAGTCAACCGGCTAATGAAACTACTGATAGCAACACTGACGCCACTGCAGCAGAAACGGCTGGCAAGACCATTCGTATCGCGACCGAAGGTGCTTATCCTCCTTTTAACTACACCAATGCTGATGGCAGCTTGGCAGGCTACGATATTGACGTTGCCAATGCCTTGTGTAAACAGATGCAAGCCAAATGTGAAATCGTCGCTCAAGATTGGGATGGTATTATTCCGGGTCTTTTAGCACAAAAATATGATGCAGTGATTGCGGGTATGTCTATTACACCTGAGCGTCAAGAAAAAGTCGACTTTACCGAGCCTTACTTTGCCAATACGATGGTTTGGCTGACCGATACCAAAGGCAGTTTTGATCCTATGGCGATCAAAAACTTGACACTTGGTGGTCAACGTTCAACCACGCCTGGCGCTTATTTACAAGATAACTATGAAGGCAAAGACGGCAATACTGTGCAGTTGTATGACAATTATGACAATGCTTATCTGGATCTAAAGTCTGGTCGTAGCGATGCAGTATTGGCGGAAAAAGTCTCTGCCAAATCATGGTTGGCAGACAACCCTGAAGGCTTTGGTATCGTTGGTGACGAAATTGACAATGACGACAATATTGCCATTGCTGTTCGTAAAGGTGACGCACTCAGAGACGACTTTAATAAAGCACTCAGCGAAATCCGTAGTAACGGTGAGCTGGCACGTCTTGAGCAAGCGAACTTTGGTCAATAATCTTCTGATTGAAAAATGAAGGAATAGCAAACATGACAATATCAATGACATCATCATTAAAAACTAAGGCGCTTTGGCTTGCGCCATTAAGTGCCGCGATGCTTATGCTGGCTGGTTGTAATAATAGCGCCACGCCAGAAGATGGGGCGGCAGCTGACACCACAGCCGATGCACCTATGAACATAAAAATTGCCACCGAATCAAGCTATAAGCCGTTCAGTTATACCGATGCTGATGGCAAGTTAATTGGTTATGAGATTGAGCTGGTCGACGCTCTGTGTGCACAAATGAAAGCAAAATGTGAAGTCATCTCACAAGATTGGGATGGTCTCATTCCTGGTCTAAATGCCCAAAAATTCGATGCAATTATCGCAGGTATGTCGATCACGCCTGAGCGTAAAGAAGTGGTTGAATTCACTGACCCGTACTTTCACACTGGCATTATCTTGATTGGTAAAAAAGGTGATGACATTCGCGTCGATGCATTAAAAGGTCAGCCCATTGCCTCACAGCGCTCAACCGTCGCTTCACAGTACTTGCAGGATGAACATGCAGATGCTGATATCAAGCTTTATGATACCCAGGACAATGCGTATCTGGATCTGACTTCAGGTCGCGTACGGGCAATGATGTCCGATAAAGTCACTGGCATCGATTGGCTAAAAACGGATGCTGGCAAAGATTATGAAGTAAAAGGACAAGAAATCAGCACCGACGAAGATGCCATGGGTATCGCGCTTCGTAAAGGCGATCCATTGGTCGCTAAGTTCAATAAAGCGTTGGCTGAATTAAAAGAAAACGGTACTTATGACCAAATCACAGGCAGCTATTTTGGCACCAGCTCTACTGCTGCTGCGCAAAAAGCCGTGGCAACCACCGACGTAAAAGAAGTGATGGTGGTTGAAGGTGATGATGCTGTTGAAGTGAAAGAAGAATCAGCTGAAGCGGCGACTAACTAATATCATAGCTCATCTCTGTGCTCGGCTGATATGGCTGTCACGTATGGCGATATTCACTCATAGAGATGAGTGTTACTTTACTCACAAACCCCAAGGATGATCATGAACAACCATTTTGACCAACACCGTGCAATCGCGAACGCATCCGTTATCAATGGCATCAAGGCGCGACGTTTTTCAGCGCCCTTGCTTGCGATGGCGGCGCTTTTAACCTTAGTAGGGTGTAGCAATGGTCAAAATGATGCAAATGATGATGTCAGCCCAGACGCCGCTGAGACCGCAGCGACGGGTGATGTCTTGCGTATTGGTACCGAAGGCGCTTATGCTCCCTTTAACTATACCAATGCGGATGGCACCCTTGGTGGTTTTGATGTTGATATTGCCAATGCTATCTGTGCCGATATGAAGGTAACATGTGAAATCACAGCGCAAGATTGGGACGGTATCATCCCGGGTCTAAAAGCGGGTAAGTACGATGCGATTGTGGCCGCCATGTCGGTGACGCCTGAGCGTGAGCAACAAGTCAGCTTTACAGAGCCGTACTTTAGCAATACCTTGGTGTTTTTGGCCAAAAAAGACAGCAGCTTCGATCCCAATAATAGCGATGATATCAATGCGCATTCTATTGCCGCTCAGCGCTCGACCATTTCTTCGCAGTGGTTAGAAAAGGTTTATCCGAATGCTGACATGAAGCTTTATGACACGCTAAGTAATGCGTTTTTGGATTTGGGTTCGAATCGTGTTGATGCGATGGTGTCTGATAAGCTGCCAGCGCTAGAATGGCTTGGCTCCACCTCAGGCAGTCAGTATGCGCTCAAAGGTCAAGAGATTGACATCAATGATAATTTTGCCATCGCGGTGCGTCCAGGCGATGCATTGCAAACAAAAATTAATAAGTCATTGGTCAATATTAAAGCCGATGGCACTTACGATAAAATCAATCAAAAATATTTTGCGATTCCAGCGTCAAGCTCAACGGTCACTACTGAGCCGGCAGAAAAACCTGCTGAATAAGTCTTAAAATACATTTAGTACTGTTGCGTCGTAACCGTGAGAATGGTGATTTTTAATAGGTTAATTTGAATTCCATTTCATAGGAAGGGTATTGCTTCAATAGCGATATCCTTTTTTTGTTTTTTATAAAAAATAGTTCGGTCTTGTGATATTGACTGTTCGGTTTGTAAAAATATGACTAATCTAATGTGTTTTTAAGAAGATAAGCGTCTATTTAAGCACTGCTTTTACGTGTGAGTATTAACATAGCTGGCAGCGAATATGATAAAATCAGCGCTCATTTCTACTGTGTCAATTTCCGCCGCAATAATCGTATTGATTTGACGTCGATCTATGACGCAAAGCACCAAGGTCTATTTGGTATAAAATACGCTTATCAGCAGCGCTCAGCGATTGATGCTGATTCTTTTAACTCATATTTTGCAAATTGCTAATATAAAGAGACTGAGTGGATAATTGTGTTTGATTTACAAGGATTTGGCGCGCTACTACTGAGCGGCGCTACCGTCACCATCAAGCTTGCCATGACCAGTTTAGTCATTGGCATGGCTTTAGGGCTGCTCGGTGCCACAGCTAAGCTGTCCAATGTCTGGCTGCTGCGTAAAATTGCGACTGTATATACGGCGACAATGCGCGGTATTCCAGAGTTGCTATTGGTATTGTTTATCTATTACGGTGGCTCTATGCTGCTGATGACGATTCTCAAAAAATTCGGCTATAACGAATATGTTGAGATCAGTGCCTTTTGGGGTGGCGTGATGGCGTTGTCTATCGCGTTTGGCGCTTATGCGACTGAAATTTTTCGCATGTCGATCCAAGAGATTCCAATAGGGCAGAAGGAGGCGGCGCAAGCGATTGGTATGCGTCCTTTCCAGACGTTTTATCGCATTACTTTGCCACAAGTTTGGCAGATTGCGTTGCCAGGATTGGGCAATTTGTTTTTGGTGTTGCTCAAAGATACCGCATTGGTATCGGTCGTGGGTCTCAAAGACATCATGTATCAGGCATCACGTGCCGCCCAATCAACGCAGCAGCCATTTACTTTTTATATGGCAGCGGCGATTATTTATCTGGGTTTAACCATGTTGATTACTGGTTTTATGATGTGGCTCGAATGGCGCGCCAATCCAGCGGCACGCTACGCTAAAAAGCTGAGCCGTCAGTCAACCCACCGTCAATCGACCATAGGATAGAGGAGAGATACTATGGATTGGAATTGGCAGGTCATTTTTGATAGTATTCCTGATTTATTAAACGGGGCAGTATTGACCGTACAGCTGGTAGTTATCTCAGGTATTATCGGTCTATTTTTTGGTTTGGTTTTAGCCCAGTTGCGCTTGTCAAAAAACTGGCTGGTACAGATACTACCATTTTCTTATATCTTCTTCTTCCGTGGCACGCCACTGCTGGTACAGATATTTTTGATTTATTATGGTCTAGGACAGTTTGAGGCTATACGGAATTCGTTCTTATGGGAACCTGTGCTCAGTCAAGCGTATTGGTGTGCCATCATTGCCTTTACCATGAATACCAGTGCTTATTTGGCAGAAATCATTCGCGGTGCGATTCAGACCATTCCTGTTGGTGAGCTCGAAGCAGCTGACGCTATCGGTATGTCGAAATGGCAAAAGCTTACGCGTATTACCTTACCCCGTGCCTTTGGTATTGTCATTCCAGCCTACAGCAATGAAGTGATCTTTATGCTAAAAGGCAGTGCGCTTGCGTCAACCATCGCTTTGATGGATATCACGGGTGTCGCTCGAACCATTAGTGCGCGAACTTATACCTTGATGGAGCTGTTCTTCGCTGCTGGTATTATTTACCTTTTATTATCATGGGTGATTTTGTTTAGCTTTAGGTTGTTTGAAAAAAGAATGAATCGCCACACAAGCTATGTACCGCCTGATGTAATGACCAACACCATACCTTAATGGTTTGGCTCAAAATAATGCTAAAAAATCAATGAAATAGCGGGTTAATATCTTAATATTAACCCGCTATTCTTTTGTTTAACTGCCATTTATCTCATTTTTATGGCTACTTTTAAAATGAAGATAAGCCCTAGAAAAATAGCGACAGATAGTGCAGTATGTATGACCAACCTATCAATAATCTGCTGTGAGTGCCTAGTATGAGCCAATCACCCCATATGTCTTTAATCAATGCGATTGCTGCCAGCGTCAATGATGACGCGAGCATCGCAATGGTTAACGATAGCGTACGTGCATCCATCGGCAAGGTGGTCTGTGTCGGTCGTAACTATGCGGAGCACGCCCGCGAGCTTGGCAATGAGATACCAAAATCACCCATCTTATTTATGAAACCAGCATCGTCATTGGTCAGTGTGCGTCATGATATCGTCCGTCCCAATCCAGCGATATATGGTGAGACCCATTATGAAGCTGAGCTGTGTGTACAATTAGCAGCAGACTTATCGGCAGCCACGCTTGAACAAGCACAGCAAGCGATTGGTGGCGTGACTTTGGGGCTGGATTTGACCTTACGTGACTTGCAAAGTAAGCTCAAAGAGAAAGGTCATCCATGGGAGCGTGCTAAGTGTTTTGATGGTGCCTGTGTACTTGCCGATTGGATTGATCCGCAAGCGTTTGGTGATTTTAGTCATGTCGAATATCAGCTTTATATAAATGATGAGCTGAAGCAAGATGGTGATAGTGCTTTGATGCTATTCCCAGTTTATGAATTGCTGGCAGAGATTAGCCATGCCTTTAGCTTACAAGCAGGTGACGTGATTATGACTGGAACGCCAAGCGGCGTTGGCATATTACAAGCAGGCGATGCGTTAAAATTGAAGCTCGGTGCCCATGAATGGCAGGCGCAGGTTCAATAAATTTTTATAGCAGTACTATTTTATCAGTCGTCAAATGCAGCGACGCTATCAAAAAATCCCAAGTTAACGCTTGGGATTTTTTCGTTTTATGAGGTGCTTACACAGTGCTGTCATGAGACTGTCATCTATGTTTCAACGTTCTGTCATAAACTCTCGGTAGACTTAGGCGTAATTCGTATTTTTGTAGTGATAATTGTAAAGCCGCGACCAACTCTCCGCCAATCCAGCCTAACAGCAAGGTGACTGATAATGACATTATTGAATAATAAACAACCACTTGCCCATGAAGTCGTTGAAGACTCTAATCCGACTGACAATATCGATTTTCAAACCATTATTAGTCGTCGTTTAAATCGTCGTAGTATCCTAAAGGGTGGCACAGGATTGACGGCGGCGGCTTTTTTTGGGGCGCTACCTTTGGTTGGCTGTAGCGATGATGATGACAGCAGTCCTATCAACAATACTGATAATAACGCGGCTATCCCTGCACAGGGCGATCTCAAACGTCCTGAGACTTTGAAATTTACGGCAGTGGCGCATTCAACTGCCGAAACGATGAGCGTGGCAGCAGGCTATAAAGCCGAGATGATATTACCACTTGGTACGCCGCTGATATCTGGTATCGATGATTGGAAAGACAACCGAGAGCAGTCGGCAGAGTCATTCGAATGGCGCATGGGTGATAACCATGATGGCATGTGGTTCTTTGGTAAAAAGGGCGGCGCTTATGATGCCAAAGCGGCAGAGAATGGGCTGCTAGTGATGAATCATGAATATGTAAACAGTAATGAGCTGAGTCCGTTTGGCTATCATGTGATCCAAGATAACAACGCCGCGCCCATCTTTAAAAATCGTCGACTTGCTAGTGATGTGCGCCGTGAGGTTAATTGCCATGGTGTTGCGGTGGTCGAGATGACCAAACGTACTGATGGTAAGGGTTATGAGATGGTGGCTGATTCGAAATATAATCGCCGTCTCACGAGTAGTAGTACGGCGCAGTTAACAGGGCCCGTTGCTGGCTCTGATTTGGTCAAGACTAAGTTTGATCCGACAGGCTTTCAGACGCGCGGCATCAATAATAACTGCGGTGCAGGTTTGTCACCTTGGGGCACCTATCTGACCACCGAAGAGAACTTTTTAGGGGTATTCGCCCGTGGGCAAGATGCTAGCCAATTAAGTGATGGGCAAAACTATGGTCGCGAGCGCTACGGTGCAACAGAGGATTTCCCAGGCTGGGAGTATCTGTGGCACACACCTGAAGCCAAAGATGCCAAGATAGCCGATGAATTTTCGCGCTGGGATATGACCGCCGTCGGTACCAGTGCTGCTGACGATTATCGTAATGGCTTTAATACCTTTGGCTATATCACCGAAATTGACCCGTTTGACCAAAACTCTATGCCGCAAAAACGTACGGCACTGGGACGTTTTGCCCATGAAAACTGTGCTTATGCGCCCGTTGAACAAGGCAAACCGGTGGTTTTTTATATGGGCGATGATGCTCGCGGCGAATATATTTATAAGTTTGTCTCCAAAGCCACATGGTCAAATAGTGATATCGGTGGTGGCTTAAAAGCGGGCGATAAATATTTGAATGATGGGACGCTCTATGTTGCTATCTTTAATGAAGATGGCAGCGGTGAGTGGAAAGCACTCGTCCATAGTCAAAACGGACTGGATGCTTCCAATACGGTATTGCCTTTTAATGGACAGGATGAGGTGTTGGTTTTTGCTCGTGCCGCAGCAGATGTGGTCGGCGCCACCAAAATGGATCGACCAGAGTGGGTGTCGGTTAGCCCTATGACTGGTGAGGTGTACGTCACATTGACCAATAATAAATACCGCGGCGTACGCGAAGATCAACCTGTGTCAGCCTCTAATCCGCGTAGCTATCAGGCAGGTGAAAAAGCGGCAGGTAATGACAACGGTCATATCATTCGCTGGGCAGAAGCAGGTGGTGATCATGCGGCCATGAGTTTTGAGTGGGATATTTATCTGTTTGCTACGCCTTATGATCTGGCCGCAGAAAATTTGTCACAGTTAAATGATAGCAATGATTTGTCTTCTCCCGATGGTTTGTACTTTGATCCACGTGGCGTATTGTGGATTCAGACCGATGATGGCGCTTATACCGATACCACCAGCTGTATGTTACTGGCGGCGCTGCCGGGTAAAGTCAGTGATGGGACAGCCATAACGACCTCAGCAGGACAACAAACACGAGTTGGGATGCCTGCTAGTAATGACAATATCAAACGTTTTTTTGTCGGTCCTGAAGGCTGTGAAGTCACAGGTATTACCATGGCTCCTGACTTTAAAACCTTATTTATCAATATTCAGCATCCGGGTAATACTTGGGGCGCTATTGCTGGAGGCAGTACGCCGCGCTCAGCGACCGTAATGATTACGCGTGAAGATGGCGACGTCATACTGGCAGAGTCGTTTGTCTAGTTAGACATTTGCATGAGTAATGATGTGTCTTTCTCAACAAAAAAATCCCAAGTCATGGCTTGGGATTTTGTATTTTGGAGGATAGTTATTAATATGCAAGCATTGGTATTAAAGGATAGCGCCTTTCTTTGACAATAAAGATACTTGATAGTTAAATCATTCTCTTCTGTTTATGACAATTACAGGATAGTATGGAAAATCCTTTCAACTGCTTGATATGTTAACACTATGACCAGTCCAAAACCTTTAGAAATCATTCATGATTTATTTGCCACCACTCGGCGTCCAACTGCTATTGAGTCGGATACTGGTGAAGGTTTTCAGGGCGATGTCTATGAAGAGTTGGCGAAACTCGAATATATCTATGTCGATGAGCTGAGCGCCGAGACGGTAGATAACAGCTATAGTAAACCGCATCAGCCCATTACTTTGGTTGATTTTTTTGAAGGATTGGCTCAGTTGGCAACGATGGGCGTGGTGGAAGTCACTGATATTGTAGAGGCTATCCATCGTGAGATTCTGCTGCGTCCTTTAGGGCGGTTTAATAAAGGCAATATTGAGCACTGGCAGCGCGGTATCACGGGGCGGATTTATGGCACGGTGCGTTATACGATGCAATTGGTGGGCAATAATCTTGCCTCAGGGCTGCGTCTTTATAACACTGTTTCTAAACCCAAAAAAATACAACCTTTACCCAAAAACTTACGTCGCTTGGTCAATATTCTAAATGGCGTCATGGGCGATCATCTTATCACTCATCACAATCCATTGGCAGTATCGATGGTGCTATACGATGAATACAATCGTGTACAAAGTGGCGCGCTGTCAGGGCGTGTTATTATCTTATGCCATGGGCTTTGTATGAGTCACTTGAGCTGGCAGGTATCTGGAGAAGGCAATTTGGGTGAAGCGTTGGTCAAGCACTTGCCAAAAGCGACGGTTCTGTATTTAAACTATAATACGGGTCGGCGTATTTCTAGCAACGGACGTAGCTTTGCAAAAGTTTTGCAAGATTTGGTTGAGAATAATCCCGACGTCACTCAGATAGATTTAATCGGTCATAGTATGGGCGGTTTGTTGAGCCGTAGTGCGCTATTTTATGGTAAAGAGCAGGGCTTTAGCTGGGTCAAACGCGTAGGCAATCTTGTCACCTTAGGCTCACCGCATCATGGCGCAAGCTTGGAGCAGATTGGACATTTTGTTCAAGATAAAATCGCTAAGCTGCCTTTTGCAGGATCATTGGCTAAATTGGGCGACTTGCGTAGCGCTGGTATTATAGATTTACGTTACGGCAGTATTCGCGATGCTGATTGGAAGTCTACCGAAGGGCGCAGCGTGCTGCCAGCAGAGTTTCGTCATCCCACGCGTTTGCCCCTGCATGTGAACACCTATTTAGTGGCGGCAGCTTTGATTGAAACTCATTATGAATCTAAGACCACAAGTTTGCTTGGGGACGGGTTGGTCTCAGTAGAGTCAGCGCTCGGCGAATATACCGAAGAGCATACGCTAGCAGTACCAGAGGGACATAAGGCGATTTTTTATGGAGTCAATCACATGAATTTAATCTACAGCGATAGAGTACATGAGCAAGTTATTGCTTGGCTGTTGGATAATAGGCTAGGCGATGCCCATGATGCAAAGTATGGGCTTGATAGTCGTATCTATTCTTATCCAGAAGTGGATGAAGTAGCCAATTAAGCGTGCTCGAAACCAGTTATATCGTCAGTCATAAATTTCAAGCCATGACATTAAAAACCCCCAAGCATGATACTTGAGGGTTTTTTTATTACTAAGCGAGCTGCACTAAATCCTAATTACTCAGAAAATATCGTGGTCACATCGTCTTTATTAAATTTATACATCTCGCCACAAAATCCGCAATCCATCTCAAAGTTACCGCCTTGCTCATCAATGATGTCTAAGGCTTCTGCTTCACCGATTTGCTCAATGGCCATCTCACATTTCTCACGTGAGCAGGTGCAACCAAATGATAATGCAACAGGATCGGGCGCGACGACATTTTCTTCATGATACAAGCGATAAAGGATTTCGTTGGCATCAAGCGTGGTCAACTCTTCAGCTTTCACTGTCCGTGTCAAAACGCTCAGACGCGTCCACAAGTCATCGTCGATACCCGCATCTTGGTTTTGCTCGACTTCATAGGTTTCTTCAGCAGTACGAGGAAGCATCTGTACCAACATGCCACCCGCTTGCAGACCATCAGATGCCAAATTAATCAAGGTTGGAATCTGCGCCGATTGCTTTTGGTAGTGCGCTAAGCAGTCTGCCAAATTGTCATGGCTGCGCTCGACGATGCCTTGATAGGCTTCGCCGCCTTCAGGTTGAATGTTAATAAACAACACGCCTTGACCCATCGCACCCAATTCAGCAAATGCCTCTTTGGCATGAGTCATATTTTCCCAAGCCTGTACTTGCTCATCAGTCTCACCCTTCCAGCTAGCAAGGGCACGGATGATACCGTCTTGATTGCATTCTGCCATTGCCCAGTTTAGCAAGCTATCGCTGTCTGATGATTGCAATTGAATCGACAGATGACCATTGATTTTGACCGTGCCGATAAGCAAACTCGCTGCTGTCAGCATCTCACCCAATAAGCGCTTAATCGCTTCAGGATAAGGCTTTTGGGCTATCGTACTGGCATAGCTGCGTGATAGGCGCACCACATCACCGCGCACTGGCGAATCTTCAATAAAGAAACGTTGACGTACGTCATTGTCACTATGGTTGCCAGCGTTCTGGCTGTCCGTATTAGGGACTTGAGTATCTTGTGTCATAGGTCATTTATAGTATTAAGAAGTTGATAGCTTTATGGGGATTCATCGTGATTTATCAATTGCCCGTTAGATATTGTTTAACAGATTAAAGGCGTTTATTGGATAGTTATGGTGATACTAAACCCGATATCCTTAAAAAATAAGCCTCATTAAAAATTTTTTACCCACACCCGCTAATTTGTTGTACAGTAACATTAAGTTGCATTGTGATAAATAACAGCAACAACAACCGCATGGATGCGTGGCAATGAGGTCAATGAATAAGACCTGTGTCGTCCAAGCACTCATTTAATCTTGTGATAATGTGATAAAAGGATGTATCTCATGAGCTATCTATCTTCTAGGTCTTTCTCTAAACCTTTAACTCTCGCTGCTTTTATGGCGCTAGGTCTTGCAGGGTGTAATAACAGTAGCCAAACCAGCACTGATGTGCCAGCAGATGATGCAACAGCGACAGAAACCACTACCAACGGTACTCTACAAAAAATCAAAGACTCGGGTACTATCGTGGTCGGTCACCGTGACTCTTCTATTCCATTTTCTTATATCGCTGACGACCCAAATCAGCCGATTGGTTATGCACACGATTTAGAGATGAAAGTCGTCGAAGCGGTTAAGCAAAAGCTAAACATGCCAGACCTCAACGTCCGTTATAACCTTATCACCTCACAAACCCGTATTCCCTTGGTACAAAACGGCACGGTCGACTTTGAATGTGGTTCGACCACCAACAACGAAGAGCGTCAAAAACAAGTGGCATTCTCCAACGGTTTCTTTGAAATCGGTACGCGTCTATTGACCAAAAAAGACTCAGGTATTCAAGATTTCGAAGACCTAAAAGGTAAGACCTTAGTCACGACCGCAGGCACAACTTCAGAGCGTTATATTCGTCAGTATAACGATGACAACAAAATGGACATGAATATCATCTCAGCAAAAGACCACGGCGAAGGCTTCCTTATGCTAGAAAATGGTCGCGCGGATGCCTTTATGATGGATGATGTACTACTTGCTGGCGAAAAAGCCAAAGCAAAAAATCCTGATGAATGGGTCATCGTCGGCACGCCGCAATCGTTTGAGATTTATGGTTGTATGATGCGTAAGGATGATCCTGAGTTCAAAGCAGTGGTCGATGAAGCGTTAGCGAATGTCTTTAAATCAGGGGAAATCAACAGCATTTATGACAAGTGGTTCTTAAACCCAATCCCACCAAAGAACGTCAATCTAAACTTTGAGATGTCTGACAACTTAAAAGCCTTGATTGCCAGTCCGCATGACAGCGCTCAGCCGAAAGTTGCGACGGCACAGTAATTATTGTCCTGCAACATAGCTTGCTTACGTGTTCAGACTGATGTTGATGTCAATCTGAACACGTAGGATTTTCAGTCGCTGCTCGGAGAGACAACCATGAATTATAGCTGGAACTGGGGTGTGCTCTTTGAGCAGACTGGTATCGGTAATGAGCTTTATATCCATTGGATGATTACTGGTCTTGGCTGGCTACTATTGATTGGTAGTATCGCATGGGCCATTGCTATGGTCGTAGGTACTATCTTTGGCATTATGCGTACTTTGCCTAATAAGACCGCTCGTGCCATTGGCACCGCTTATGTGACATTTTTTCGTAATATTCCACTGCTTGTCCAGTTGTTCTTTTGGTTTTATATTGCACCTGGCTGGCTCACGCCCACGATACAAGAATGGTGGTATAAGGATTTATCGCCCAACACGTCAGCCATGCTCTCAGCAAGTATCGGTCTTGGCTTATTTACCGCCGCTCGTATCGTTGAACAAGTACGTACAGGTATTGAGTCGTTGCCCGAAGGTCAGATCAATGCTGCTTATGCACTAGGCTTTAGTATTCCGCAAGTCTACAAAGAAGTACTGCTACCGCAGGCCTTTCGTATTATTCTGCCACCGCTCAGCTCTGAGCTGACCAACTGCTTCAAAAACGCCTCCGTTGCCTCATTAGTGGGGGTAATGGAGCTGATTAGTCAAACCAAAACCATCAGCGAATACACCCAAAACAGCATCGAGATTTATACCTACGCGACGATTATTTATTTAGTATTTAACTTATCGTTGATTGCTATTATGGGGTTAATTGAGCGCAAACTGCGTGTACCTGGGCTCATTGCAGGAGGTCAGAAATGAACATGATGACCGAATTGGCAACAGCCTATCCTGGTTTGATGGGCGGCATGATTACCACCTTAAAGGTGCTGTTTTTGGCGATTATTGGTGGTATTAGCTTAGGAACGGTATTGGCGTTGATGCGCTTGTCTGGTATCAAAGCGCTTGAGATTCCAGCAAAGCTATACGTCAATTACTTCCGTTCTGTACCGCTACTACTGGTGCTACTGTGGTTTTACTTTGCCGTACCGATGATTTATTTTTGGATAGCGGGTAAGTACTTACAACTTGATGCTGCTTTTGCCTCTTGTGTGGTTGCTTTTATGATGTTTGAAGCCGCTTACTTTTCAGAGGTGGTGCGTGCTGGTATTCAATCGATTGGTAGTGGGCAGGTCAATGCCGCCAAAGCGCTGGGTATGACTTATGGGCAGACCATGCGTCTGGTTATTTTGCCACAAGCCTTTCGCAAAATGCTGCCGCTAATCTTACAACAGTGTATTATTTTATTCCAAGATACGACGTTGGTTTTCGCTATTGGTTTGACAGACTTTTTCCGTGCCGCCTATGTACGCGGTGAGCTTATGGGTTTGCTGACGCCTTACATTTTGGGTGCGGGTGCGGTGTATTTTATCATCAGTGTCAGTGCCTCCGTGGGTGTACAACAATTGCAAAAGCGTTTGCGATTCTGATAGATATTTATCTTGGCTTGCGCTTTTTGAGTGTTGAGGCTTTGGTTGAGTAGTTGATCTAACTTTTCTTAAATGACGATTATTAAAAACAATGTGGTTAGGAGCCAGTGATGAGCAAAGCTGATACATACTTAAATGCCTTTGGCGGACTGGTCACCAATAATGGTCATGCTAGTGATGAGATGGTCATTCAAATGTCCGATGTCAGCAAATGGTATGGGGATTTTCAAGTATTGAGTGATTGTACGGCGCATGTACATAAAGGTGATGTCGTCGTCGTGTGCGGGCCATCAGGTAGTGGTAAGTCAACCTTGATTAAGACGGTCAATGGACTGGAACCTTTTCAAGAAGGTGGAATCATGGTGAATGGTATCTCAGTTGGTGCAGCAAAAACCAATCTGCCGAAATTACGCAGCCGTGTCGGTATGGTCTTTCAGCATTTTGAGCTATTTCCGCATTTGACCATTATTGATAATTTAACGGTGGCGCAAATAAAAGTATTGGGTCGCAAAGAGAGCGAGGCCAAACAAAAAGCCATGGCATATTTAGATCGTGTTGGACTAACGGTACAGGCCGCGAAATATCCCGCGGAGCTATCGGGTGGTCAGCAGCAGCGTGTTGCAATTGCACGAGCGCTGGCAATGGATCCTGTAGCGATGCTCTTTGATGAGCCGACCTCTGCTCTTGACCCTGAGATGATTCAAGAAGTACTTGATGTTATGGTCGAGTTGACTCGCGATGGCATGACCATGATGTGTGTTACCCATGAAATGGGCTTTGCCAGTCAAGTAGCCAACCGTATTATCTTTATGGACGAAGGTCATATTGTCGAGAACTGTAGTAAGGATGAGTTTTTTGAAGGGGCAAAAAGTGATCGCGCGCAACTGTTCTTATCGAAGATTTTGAATCATTAAAACTCTCTACTGCGTTATTCGAATTATTTATAAATAGCAGATCTAAAAAGCACCTACTAAATAGGCGCTTTTTTTGTGCCCGCAGATTATTAGTAGATTTATATATTCAAGGATATTATTGGTATAAGTAAATGATATAGTTGGTTTAATATAACGCGGGTACGAAAAGGGCAACTGACAGTATTATAAATAGTAGACTGAATAAGCCTGACAACGTATTTCATTTATATAGGATCAACTATAGTGACAGGTTAGCTGTCTTTATCGTTTTTTAAGGCACGCTTTTGTGACTCTATTCTAGTATTTATACGCTTGTAATAAGTTGCATTTTATCTAACACTCATTCGAGGACAAAGAATGACATCAATGCGAACCGTTGGAATATTACTATTTAACGAAGTCGAAGTGTTGGACTTCGCAGGACCTTTTGAGGTGTTTTCATTGGCTGCCAATGCTACTAGTGATAAATACTTCAAAGTTATTACCATTGCTGAGCATCACGCGCCGATATCTGCTAGAAACGGTCTACGTGTTGTTCCTGATTACAGTTTTTCCAACCATCCAGACATTGATGTTTTAGTAGTTCCTGGTGGTTATGGTGCCGAAAAAATAGAGATAAACAATCCAGTGGTTATCGATTGGATTGTCACTCAAGCTAAGCTCGTTGATTTGACACTTTCAGTTTGCACGGGTGCTTTGTTGCTCGCTAAGGCTGGGTTATTGGCTGGCAAGTCTGCAACCACTCATTGGATGGACTTATATAATCTAGCATCCTATGCTGATATTGATGTGATCTCTCATACTCGTTTTGTCGACGCTAGTGATGAAAGTGCTAAGCTGATAACTTCGGCAGGAATAAGCGCAGGTATTCATGCCAGTCTATATTGCTTGGAGACGTTAATAGATACTAAAACCATGCAAGCAACGGCAAAACGTATGGAGTTTGATCTGGATTAAAATATTTTTTTAGAGCATCTATTAATAGGTGCTTTTTCTGTGCCAATAGAATATTAGTAGATTGATGCATTCAATCGCGACGTTGGTACGATTCACTACATAAGTGAAAAGGTGAGTGAATACCTGTTTACTGATACAATAGCGGTCAATATTTTTGATAATTAAAATAATTCATAAACCGTATTGGAGTTCATATGAGTGTAGAAAATTCATTAGTAGAGTCATCTAAAGGTATCGTCATTATCGGTGCAGGATTGGCTGGCTGGCATGTCATCGATGCCATTCGTGCAAAAGACAAAGGTATCCCGATTACCTTAATTACTGCCGACAGTGGCGATCGTTATCACAAGCCAATGCTGACCATGGCGATTAGCCAAAAGAAAAGTGCAGCAGATTTGGTCAGAGCAACGGGCATTGATGCCGCAGAAGCTGCAAATGTTAAGCTACTTGCCAACACGCAAGTGACGGATGTTGATACGACCACTCAACAGTTGCAGCTTATCTCTGCGCTGCGCTCAGATCCCGTTTATACCAATTACGCTACGATCGGCTATGACAAGCTGGTACTAGCGATGGGTGCGCATCCTATCTTCCCAAAAAGCTTGCCAGAGGAACTAGTCTGGCATGTCAATCATATTGAGCGCTTTGGACAGTTGCAAGAAAAGCTAGCAACTGGCAGTCAGCACGTTGCTATTGTCGGCGCGGGTATGGTTGGGACGGAGATTGCAGAAGACTTATTAAAAGCAGGTCATCAAGTGACGCTCATTGATCTAAACGATGCGCCACTATCACAAATGCTACCGCCAAAAGCAACTTCTCGTATCGCCCAAGCGGTCAATTCGCAAGGGATTAACTTTTTAGGAGGGTATCAGGTATCTGCTATTACTCGTCTCAGTGATGGAAAACTGCAGGTCAGTTATGAGGCGCTAGCATCAGCGACAGACAGCAGTACTGCTGAGCCAATCGAACCGCTCATCGTGGATCATGTGATTGCCAGTACAGGTCTGACGGTCGATGACAAACTGCCTACCGCAGCTGGTGTCGAGTTTGACCGTCGCACTGGTATCGTGGTGGATGCGCCGACCTTGCGTACCAGTACAGCCAATATTTATGCGATTGGTGACTGTATGTCTATCGATGGCGTGCCGTGTCGTTACGTCGCACCGTTGCGCGCGCAGGCTGCTACCATTGCTGATGATGTATTAGGTCTAGAGCATAATGGCTACGATCATAAGCCGCCAATGATTCGCCTGAAAAATAAAGCAATCTCCGTCATGGTGACAGGTGTGCCAAAAGCGACTGGCAATTGGCAGGTCAAAATAGAAAGTGATGAAGAGTTGGTCATGGACTTGCTAAATGATAGTGATGAAGTCAGCGCAACGGTAACGATTAAATCGCCTGTAGTGCCTAAAGTATAATTGTAAAAGTATTATAAATTATAGCCAGTGTTGCCATCTTTATGCAGCACTGGCTTTTTTATGTCTATCGTATCTTTTATATAAATAATCAACTTAATAAGATGGCGCAGCAATAGTAATCGATACGTCCTGTATCAATATTATTGACAGGCTTTCATTTAAGAGGCTATATTGGTTAGGGCTTGATTTAATTATAGTCTATGGTGACAGAGAATATTCAAGGAAGAATATGACATTTACCTTTGTAGTCTATTACCGCTCTGATAACAAACACCAAACAGCAAAACGAAAGGACTCGTGATGACTCAGATTACCGATTTTGACAGCATTATTAATGAAAGTACGCCTAATAACATTATTCTCAATAATATCCCCAAAGTTAATGTAGGCGTGCGTTCAGCAAATGCGCCACTCACCCAAAGCCATGATAAAGGTATTGATGTGCCGCTGATTGAAGCGACAATCGGTGATTTTTTTGATGCTATTGTCAATAAATATCCTGATCGTGAAGCTTTGGTTTCTCGCCATCAAAATATCCGTTGGATCTATCGTGAGCTACAAGAGAAAGTTAATCAGTTAGCGAGTGCCATGATTGAAATGGGGCTAGAAATCGGTGATCGCATCGGTATCTGGTCACACAATAATGCTGAATGGCTGCTGATGCAATTGGCAACCGCGAAAGTCGGCGTTATCCTCGTCAATATCAATCCTGCTTACCGTACCTTTGAGCTGCAATATGCACTGAATAAGCTGGGCTGTTCGGCATTGGTATTAATGCGTCATTTCAAAAGCAGCGACTATACGCAAATGATTCGTGAGCTTTGTCCTGAGATTTATCATAAGAACTATCAGCAATTGGACTTGGTGGAGATTCCAACGATTGAGCGCATCATTTGGATTGACGAGCCAGCATCTGATGAAAATTTCAATTTTATGCAGAAATTCTCTGCTTGGATGGCAGAGGGTAATGCAAACGACCCTCGTTTAGCTGCGCGCCAAGCCCAGCTAAAGAATACCGATGCTATTAGTGTGCAGTTTACTAGTGGGACAACGGGTACACCAAAAGGCGCTACTTTAACGCATCGAAATATCTTGAATAATGGCTACTTCCTTGGCGAAGGTATGAGGCTGACAGAGGAGGATAGGCTATGCATTCCATTACCGCTTTATCACTGCTTTGGCATGGTAGGTGGTAATTTAGCTATTTTGACCCATGGTGGCTGCGCGGTGTATCCCAACGATGGTTTTGATCCGCTAACGGTATTGCAAACGGTGGAAGAGGAAAAATGTACCGCCTTGCTTGGGGTACCGACGATGTTTATCGCAGAGCTCGATCATCCAGAATTCGACAGCTTTGATTTGTCCAGCTTGCGTACTGGTATCATGGGCGGCTCTAGCTGTCCGATTGAGGTCATGCGCCGCGTCATGGATAAAATGCACATGAGCGAGGTGACGATTGCTTATGGCATGACCGAGACCAGTCCAGCTTCTTGTCAAACCAGCTCGCAAACACCCCTTGAAAAAAGAGTTTCTACCGTAGGGATGGTGCGGCCCGCGCTTGAGGTCAAAATCGTGGATACCGAAACGGGTGATGTCGTCCCGATTGGAGAGACGGGCGAATTACTCACTTATGGCTACGCGGTGATGAAAGGCTATTGGGGCAGCCGCTTTAAAACACGCGCGGCGATTACGGATGGCTGGATGCATACGGGTGATTTGGCAGTGATGGACGAAGATGGCTACATCACTGTGGTGGGTCGTAGCAAGGACATGGTCATTCGCGGCGGCGAAAACATCTATCCAGTAGAAGTCGAAAACTATCTCTATCGTCATCCGAAGATTCGCGATGTACAAATCGTCGGTGTTCCTGATAAAAAGTATGGTGAGGTACTCGCGGCGTGGATTATTACAAAAGAGCCAAATAGCTTAAGCGAAGAAGAGGTAAGGCAGTTTTGTTGTGACCATATTGCTCATTATAAAGTGCCGACCTACTTTCGTTTCGTTGATGAATATCCAATGACCATCACTGGTAAAATTCAGAAATTCAAAATCGTTGAGCAAATGATAAAAGAATTGGGTCTGGAGTGATTTGAGACTATTAATCACTGGAAAAGCCAGCTTTTTTCTATATGTGATAAGGCTGGCTTTTTTGATTTAAGTCATTCAAGAAATTCGTCATTTAATTATGACTGATGAATTTATCGTATATTATCATTTTAAATGATACATATTGTATTACTATTATTGACAGTCTTCGATTTAAGACGGTATAGTAGCTAACGATAGTCAAGACCTGTTCAAGGAAGAATGAATTGATGATAGGCGACTAATAAGTACCATAAAAAGTAAAACGAAAGGACTCGTTATGACGCAAAATTCTGATTTCGATGCGACTCAAATTGATTTTGATACTATTCTAAATAGCATTCCTAGTATTAATATGGGCGCACGCTCAGCAAATGCACCGCTTACCCAAAGCTATGATAAAGGCCCTGATGTACCGCTCATTGAAGCGACTATCGGTGACTTTTTTGATGCAATTGTATCTAAGTATCCAGAGCGCGAAGCTTTGGTTTCTCGCCATCAAAATATCCGCTGGACTTACCGCGAGCTACAACAGCAAGTCAATCAGCTGGCCAGTAGTATGATTGAGATGGGGCTGGAAATCGGTGATCGCATCGGTATCTGGTCGCACAATAATGTTGAATGGCTGCTCATGCAATTAGCGACGGCAAAAGTCGGTGTCATCCTTGTCAATATCAATCCTGCCTATCGTACTTTTGAGCTGCAATATGCCTTGAATAAATTGGGCTGCTCAGCGCTCGTACTTATGCGCCATTTCAAAACCAGCGATTACGCCAGTCTCATCAGTGAACTGTGTCCTGAAATTTATCATAAAGACTACACTCAGCTTGATTTGGTCGAGATTCCGACGATTGAGCGTATCATCTGGATTGATGAGCCAGCATCTGAAGAAACCTTTGGCTTTATGCAGAAATTCTCTGCATGGATGGCGGAAGGTGATGCCAATGATCCACGGGTTGCAGAGCGCCAAGCCCAGCTCAAAAATACTGACGCTATCAATGTACAGTTCACCAGTGGCACGACTGGTACGCCAAAAGGTGCAACTTTAAGCCATCGTAATATTCTTAACAACGGTTACTTCATCGGTGAGGCCATGAACCTTACTGAAGAAGATAAACTGTGTATTCCGGTGCCACTTTATCACTGCTTTGGTATGGTACTCGGTAACCTAGCGATTCTCACGCATGGTGGCTGTATCGTTTATCCGAACGATGGTTTTGAGCCACTGACGGTATTACAAGCGGTGGAAGAAGAAAAATGTACGGGTCTACATGGCGTGCCAACGATGTTTATCGCTGAGCTTGACCATCCGGAATTTAAAAACTTTGATCTATCGACTTTGCGTACTGGCATCATGGCAGGCTCTAGTTGTCCGATTGAAGTCATGCGCCGCGTCATTGATGAGATGCACATGAGCGAAGTCACCATTGCCTATGGCATGACAGAGACCAGTCCAGTATCTTGCCAGACTAATGAACATACGCCGCTTGATAAGCAAGTATCGACCGTTGGTTTAGTGCAGCCTGCGCTTGAGGTCAAAGTCGTCAATACTGAAACGGGTGAGATTGTCGCATTGGGCGAGACCGGGGAGTTATTGACACGCGGTTATTCAGTGATGAAAGGCTATTGGGGCAGTCGCTTTAAAACCCGCGCGGCTATCCAAGATGGTTGGATGCATACGGGTGATTTGGCTACGATGGATGAAGATGGTTATGTCAAAATCGTTGGTCGTAGTAAAGATATGGTCATTCGCGGCGGCGAGAATATTTATCCGGTCGAAATCGAAAACTATCTCTATCGTCATCCAAAGATTCGGGATGTGCAAATCGTCGGTATTCCTGATAAAAAATATGGCGAAGTACTCGCGGCATGGATTATTCCTAAAGAAGCAGACAGCTTGACAGAAGAGGAAGTTCGCGAGTTCTGTAGCGAGCATATTGCCCATTATAAAGTACCGACTTATTATCGTTTCGTGACTGAATATCCAATGACCATCACTGGGAAAATTCAGAAATATAAAATTATTGAACAAATGAAAGAAGAGCTGGGTTTGTAATCAGATGATGACTTAATCTGTAATACTAAAGACTATTTCAGATCTGTTATATTAAAAATTATTATTATGAGTCAAGACTAAAAGAAAAAAGCCACTCGCATTTACGTATCTACGTATTAAAGAAAAAGGGATATCATGAGCGCTATCATAACCAGTAAACTGAGTCCAAATGCCGCTGAATTTCAGCAAAACAGTGCCGCCATGCAAGCGGTGGTCGATGACTTATATGGTCACTTACGTAAAGTCGTGCAAGGCGGTTCAGAGCGTGCCCGCGCCAAGCATTTAGCCCGTGGCAAACTCTTGCCTCGTGAGCGCGTCGAGCGTTTGCTCGATGTAGGTACGCCATTTTTAGAAGTGGCACCGATGGCAGCGCATGATATGTATGGCGAAGAGATTCCAGCGGCGGGCGTGATTGCGGGTATCGGTCGTATCAATGGCATTGAGTGTATGATTGTCTGTAATGATGCCACGGTAAAGGGTGGCACTTACTACCCAATGACGGTCAAAAAACATCTGCGTGCGCAAGAAATCGCGCAAGAAAACAATTTGCCTTGTGTCTATTTGGTGGATTCAGGTGGAGCCAATTTACCCAATCAAGATGATGTATTTCCCGATAAAGAACACTTTGGTCGCATTTTCTTTAATCAGGCCAATATGAGTGCCGCCGGTATTCCACAGATTGCCGTGGTCATGGGCAGCTGTACGGCTGGAGGGGCTTATGTACCAGCGATGAGTGACGAGTCTATTATCGTGAAAGACCAAGGCACCATCTTTTTGGGTGGTCCACCACTGGTAAAAGCGGCGACAGGTGAAGAAGTCACAGCCGAAGATTTGGGCGGTGGCGATGTGCATACCCGTCTGTCAGGGGTTGTCGATCACTTAGCACAAAGCGACACTCATGCATTGTCGATTGCGCGCAACATCGTTAGCCATCTAAATCGTCCTGCGAAGCAAGTGCCCAATCAAATCAAACCACGTCAGCCACGCTATGACGCCAAAGAGCTATATGGCGTCATTCCAACGGATAAACGTAAGCCGTTTGATATCAAAGAAATCATTGCTCGTATCGTCGATGACAGTGCTTTTGATGAATTCAAATCACGCTTTGGCACGACGCTGGTTTGTGGATTCGCTCATATCGAAGGGATGCCAGTCGGTATTATCGCCAATAACGGTATCTTGTTTAGTGAGTCGGCACAAAAAGGTACGCACTTTATTGAGCTGTGCTGTAAACGCAAAATTCCATTAATATTTTTGCAAAACATCACCGGATTTATGGTTGGTCGTAAATATGAAAATGAAGGTATCGCTCGTCATGGCGCCAAGATGGTGATGGCGGTGGCGAATGCAAAAGTACCTAAGTTTACTGTTATCGTTGGCGGCTCATTCGGTGCCGGTAACTACGGCATGTGTGGCCGTGCTTATAGTCCGCGTTTCTTATGGATGTGGCCAAATGCGCGTATCTCTGTAATGGGCGGTGAACAAGCAGCATCAGTATTGGCAACGGTGAAGCGCGATAACTTTGACCGTAAAGGCGAGGCGTGGAGCGACGAAGATGAAGCGGCGTTCAAAGCGCCGATACGCGAAATGTATGAAGAGCAAGGTCATCCCTATTATGCCACTGCACGTTTATGGGATGATGGCGTGATTGATCCTGCTGATACCCGTAATGTATTGGCGTTAGGGTTGAGCGCCGCCTATAACGCGCCGATCGAAGAGACGACGTTTGGTGTTTTTAGAATGTAAGCATTTTCAGGCCTTCCCATAATAAGCTACTACTGCGTCAACCTCATTTGAAGTACGATTTGTACATCTACATTCGGCTTCCTTGTATTAACATTATTATGGATTGACCGAGCGTTTGTTTAAATATTTACATAAAAATACAGAGAAAGTTATGCAAAAAGACAGTGATAAAAATTATAAAAGCTTATTGGTTAAAGTAGAACAACACGTTGCTACGGTGACATTAAATCGTCCTGAGATACGTAATGCTTTCAATGATGAAATGATTGCTGAGCTAACCGATGCATTCAATACATTTGGTGCTGATGATGAGGTACGTGTCATTGTGCTAGCCGCTGCTGGCAAGGCATTCTGTGCGGGCGCGGATCTCAATTGGATGCGTGCCATGGCGGATTATAGCTATGAAGAGAATCTTGCAGACGCCGATAAATTGGCGCAAATGCTGAAGACTATTTATGAGTGCCCAAAACCAACGGTTGCTGCTATTCAAGGAGATGTATATGCAGGTGGCATGGGTTTGGTTGCCGTTTGTGATGTAGCAATCGCTGTGAGAATTGCCAATTTTTGTCTTAGCGAAGTACGTTTGGGCTTAGCACCTGCAACGATTAGCCCTTATGTGATACGTGCATTAGGTGCCAGAGCCTCGCAGCGTTATTTTCTCAGTGCTGAAGTATTCGATGCTAAAAAAGCCCGGCAGCTTGGCTTTATCCATGAGCGTGTCAGCGAAGAGTCGTTAGACGATGCGGTTGCGACATTCTGCGCTAAAGTGGTCAAAAACAGCCCCGATGCGGTCAAGACCTGCAAGTGTTTATTGCATGAAGTCGCCGGCGCGCCGATTACCGATGAATTGATTGCAGATACCGTTAAAGGTATCGCTGATATTCGTTCATCAAAGCAAGGCAAAGAAGGGGTACAAGCCTTTTTGCAAAAACGTAAGCCCAATTGGTTGACGGCAGATTGATAATGCACGAGAGATAAACGAATAAATAGACAAGACCTCAAATAAAAACGATAACACACAGGGATAGTTATGTTTTCTAAAATTCTAATTGCCAACCGTGGTGAAATTGCTTGCCGAGTGGCTGCGACTTCTAAGCGTCTTGGCGTCAGTACCGTTGCTGTTTATTCCGATGCGGATCGTGAGGCCAAGCATGTGGCTGTCTGTGATGAAGCCATCTATTTGGGTGGCTCAGCGCCGAAAGACAGCTATCTAAAAGGTGATGCGATTATCGCGATAGCGCTTGAGACTGGCGCACAAGCGATTCATCCGGGTTATGGATTTTTAAGCGAAAATGCTGATTTTGCGCAAGCTTGTCAGGATGCAGGACTGGTATTTATTGGACCTTCAGCCGATGCTATTCGTGCCATGGGTGGCAAATCCGAATCCAAGCGGTTGATGGAAACAGCTGGCGTGCCATTAATACCGGGTTATCATGGTGACAATCAAGACGCAGAATTTCTGCAGCAGCAGGCAGACGCCATTGGCTATCCTGTCTTGATTAAAGCCAGTGCAGGTGGTGGCGGTAAAGGCATGCGTATCGTCGAGCAAAGCCGCGACTTTGTGGATTTATTAGACTCATGTCGCCGTGAAGCCATTACCAGCTTCGGTGATGATAAAGTGTTGGTTGAAAAATACGCCTTAAAACCGCGCCATATCGAAATCCAAGTATTTGGCGATACCCATGGCAACTATGTGCATTTATTTGAGCGTGATTGTTCCGTACAGCGCCGCCACCAAAAAGTATTAGAAGAAGCGCCTGCACCAGGTGTTGACATTGCGATGCGTGAGGCGATGGGAACAGCTGCCATCGAAGCAGCCCGTGCAGTCGATTATGTCGGCGCAGGCACGGTTGAGTTCATCGTTGAGCAGCGCGAAAATTCTATGAATTTTTATTTCATGGAGATGAATACCCGTTTGCAAGTTGAGCATCCAGTCAGTGAAGCCATTACTGGCGTCGATNNCATCCAGTCAGCGAAGCGATTACCGGTGTCGATTTGGTCGAATGGCAGCTTTTAGTCGCGGCAGGTCAACCATTGCCAAAGACCCAAGACGATTTGACTATCAATGGCCATGCAATTGAGGCGCGTATCTGTGCCGAAAACCCTGATAATAGCTTCTTGCCCGCGACCGGT
>NZ_DKHR01000018.1:16105-16814 GCF_002453835.1 Psychrobacter sp. UBA6739 | reverse complement strand
CGTGCGCGAAGGCGATGTGATTAGTCCGTTCTATGACTCTATGATTGCCAAGCTAATCGTTCATGCGCCAACGCGAGAGCAAGCCTTAGCCAAGCTCGATCGAGCACTTGCGCAAACGCGTATCGTGGGTTTGCCGAATAATGCGGCATTTTTACGCTATATCTTAAATACAGAGTCTTTTAGCAAAGCCAATCTCGATACGGCATTGATTGAGCACGAGCGTGATGCGATTTTTAATCAGCAGCCTTTAGCTTTATCGACGCTCGTTGTGACCGCCATTACTCGTCAGCTTGCGAGCGAGATTGCAATGCAAGAGTCAGATATTGATCCATTTAGCAAACCTACAGGCTTCCGTGCTTATAGCGACTACACCAGATCATTTAGCTTGGTTTATGATGAGCATGCTTATACGGCCCGCATGAGCAACTGGCATAATGCAAGTTGTTCAGACAGCAAAAAAGGCGGTGATAACCTCAGTAGCTTTACGCTTGTTATTGAAAAAGAAGTCACGAATACACAGGATAATAGTAATATTAATGTCGCTGCTCAGACCGAAACGGTTTATGAAGGTCAAGTGAGCTATGCCAGTAGCGACGAGCACAATCATACATTATGGTTGGATGGTGCTCGTACTAGCGCGCAAAGCTGGGTGCTTAATGAGACGGTCTATGTATTCACAGACAGTGGTCGTGACGAGATTACGCTGATT
>NZ_DKHR01000018.1:0-15981 GCF_002453835.1 Psychrobacter sp. UBA6739 | reverse complement strand
ATTGCTATTTGCAGCAGGTGATTTGGTTGCTGATGGTGACGAGTTATTACGCATTAATACGGAAAGCGAATAGCTGACATAGCTTAATAATAGGTAAGTAACAATAAGGACGACAAGCATGAGCCACTCGTATCCAAACCATCCGTATCCAAAGCATGTCAGAATCGTTGATGTTAGCCCGCGTGATGGACTACAAAACGAGTCAATGACGGTACCGACTGAGGTTAAGCAAACGCTTATCAATGATTTGATTGCGGCAGGTGTCAAAAAGCTTGAGACGACAAGCTTTGTTTCGCCAAAGTGGGTGCCACAAATGAGTGATAACAGCGCGTTGCTCGATGCGCTAGCGCCGACGCGGCATGCGGATATTTGTTATTCAGTTCTAGTACCCAATATGCGCGGCTTTGAAAATGCCATCATTCATCGTCCTGATGAAATCGTTATTTTTGGCTCAGCTAGCGAAACCTTTAGTCAACAGAATATCAACTGTAGTATTGATGAGAGTATTGAGCGTTTTGCATCAGTTGCTGCTGCGGCAAAAGCGCAAGGTATCAAAGTACGCGGCGTTATCTCTTGTACGGTTGGCTGTCCTTATGAAGGCGACATTGACCCTAGCCAAGTAGCTTATGTGACTAAGCGTCTGGTAGAGATTGGTACTGAGCAAATTGGCATTGCCGACACCATTGGTGTGGGTACACCGCTCAAAGTGCAACGAGCATTACAAGCTGCATTAGAATATGCTGATATCTCTATGCTATCGGGTCATTTTCATGATACTTATGGTCAAGCATTGAGCAATACCTTAGCTGCACTACAAATGGGTGTCAGTGAGTTTGATACCTCGGTGGCTGGACTAGGCGGCTGTCCTTATGCCAAAGGCGCAACGGGTAACGTGGCGACCGAAGATGTGGTGTATATGCTGCATGGTATGGGTATCAGTACAGGCATCGATTTGGATAAATTGGTCGTGGCAGGCGAGCGTATCAGTGCGTTTTTAAAGCGTCCAAATGGCTCAAACGTGGCACGTGCTTTAATTAACAAACGTCAGTCTTAACTAATTTCATTAAGAATATAGTTAGTCATAAGCTAAATGAATAGATAGATAGGTTTATGGCTGGGACAAATTTTTTGAAGCTTCTGGAGTGACGAAGTTGCACAGCAAGCGAGGAAAATTTGTTCAAGCTATATCATCTATTTTTAAATTGACACAGCGCTAGTAAAAAATTAAACATCAAAATACAAGGAATGGCTATGAGTTTACCTGGATTGAATTTTCAGCTTGGCGAAGATATCGATGCCTTACGTGACATGGTACAACAGTTTGCGACTAATGAAATTGCCCCACGTGCTGCCGAGATTGACAGTAGCGACGAGTTCCCCATGGATTTGTGGCAAAAAATGGGCGACATTGGTCTACATGGTATTACCGTTCCTGAAGAGTACGGCGGCTCTAACATGGGCTACGTCGCACATATGGTCGCGATGGAAGAGATTAGCCGCGCTTCGGCATCGGTAGCGCTGAGCTATGGTGCGCACTCAAACCTATGTATCAACCAAATAAAACGTAACGGCAGTGAAGCACAAAAACAAAAGTATTTGCCAAAATTAGTCAGCGGTGAGTTCATCGGTGCATTGGCTATGAGTGAGACAGGCGCTGGCTCAGACGTCGTCAGCATGAAGCTCAGAGCTGAAGAAAAAGACGGTAGCTATGTGTTGAATGGTAGCAAAATGTGGATTACCAATGGTCCCGATGCTGACGTGATGGTGGTTTATGCTAAGACCAATCCAGAGCTAGGCGCGAAAGGCATGACGGCCTTTATCGTTGAAAAAGGTATGGAAGGTTTTGGCACGGCACAAAAGCTGGATAAGCTCGGCATGCGTGGTAGTCATACGGGCGAGATGACCTTTAATAATGTTGAAGTACCTAAAGAGAACATCTTAGGCGGCCTCAATGAAGGCGTTAAGGTATTGATGAGCGGGCTAGATTACGAGCGTGCAGTATTAGCTGCAGGTCCTATCGGCATCATGCAAGCGGTGATGGATAATGTCGTGCCTTATATCCATGATCGTAAGCAGTTTGGTCAAGCCATCGGTGAGTTCCAGCTTATTCAAGGCAAAGTCGCAGACATGTATACGATATTGCAAGCAGGTCGCAGCTTCTTGTACACTGTCGGCAAAAATCTCGATATGTTGGACGCGCGCGGTGCCGGTCATAGCCGAGAAGTACGTAAAGATTGCGCTAGTGTGATTTTATGGTGTGCCGAAAAAGCCACCTGGATGGCAGGCGAGGGCATTCAAATCTTTGGTGGTAATGGCTACACCAATGAGTATCCACTTGGTCGCTACTGGCGCGATGCCAAGTTGTATGAGATTGGCGCGGGTACCAGTGAAATCCGCCGTATGCTAGTTGGTCGTGAGCTATTTAATGAGACTAAATAGTATAAAAATATAATACTATCATCAGCGACTTTCTAAATTTGGCATAACCAGACTAGCTTAGGACAATGGCTGGTTAATAACGAACAATTGTGCTAAGGTATATTTTATTTTTTGATTGACAATAATCGATTAATAGAGTTGCTTCTTAGCCTTTTTTATTCGCCATATTTATAAGATATCGTCTATGCTGCTGACTATTACCACACCTAAAACACGCTTCAAGATAAATCTGCGATTAACTATTATTTCTGTGCTGACAAAAGCGCTATTTCTACTGAGTGTATTTGCGGTACACTCAGCAAATGCTGAGTTAGCAGACATGTCACCATCGCAACCCGTCATTCAGTTTTCAACTTCTGATGCGAAGTGGGTACATCAACCAAGGTTCGATAGTCGTCACATTCGCAACTTAGAGGGTAATTGTGATCCGGAAGAACCTTGCAAACTCAAACGTGCGGAAATGAAATTTTTATTAATTGTAAATCAGGAAGGTAAAGTTGCAAATATTACCGTATTGAAGAGTAGTGGCTCCGATAAAATTGATAGTGAGTTTATGAGAGAGTTACGCCGCAGTCTTTTGAAACCATTTAGAAAAGATAGTAAGACAGTAGTAGGCAAAGTAACCGTTCCAATAATATTTGAGTATTACTAAAGCTTAAACAATACTAAAAAGCAGTACGCCTTACACGTACTGCTTTTTTTATTTTCAATGTAAAAGTATCTATTGAGTATTACGACTGTTTGGTATGATCAAAATATCGTGCCAGACCGTTCAACAATAAATCATCACGCAAGCGTACTGGACGGTTGACGTGCTGCGAGATAATAGATGCATCACCACCCGTCATGATAACTTCAAAGTTGGGATGGCGATGGCTAATCTCATTGATGGCACCGACGATTGATAATAGTATGCCGCGATGTACCGCATCTTGTGTGGTCATGCCTTGACCCACACTATCAAAGGTGCCATTGGATATGGTGATTTGCTTAGTGCCTGAAAATAGTGATTCACGTTGCAGATAAATACTGGGGAAAATATAACCGCCCAAATGCTCAGCATGATCAATCAAGTCAATGGTCACTGCTGTGCCACAGCCAATCACGCATTGACGTTTTTTCTTATCTACGGCGCCCAGCATCTGTAGCCAACGATCACAGCCGAGCTGTTCGTCATTATAAGCACTCTTCATCAAAGCATGCGCTGCATCGACATGGACAAACTCAAACGGAATATTCAGACGACCTAACGTCTCTGACACTTTAACATTTAAATCGTCGCCCAGCACCGATGAGATACCAATGAAATCAGGCGCATAACGCTCGAAGCGATCGGTCAAACCCATCAGTAGTTCGGCAGGCGCTTGCAAATGTTGCTTGGCATCATGCGCGACTATTTGTCCGATATCATCGGTGAGCCAGTATTTTAGACGGGTGTTGCCAAGATCTAACCAGAGCATAAAAATCCCTTTATATCGTGCCCATTGGGTCTTTGATTTAAGCCTTATCAATAACGTCGATGCGTCCGGTAAAAAGCGCAGAAATCTTACCGCTATCTTGACGCAATTGCAAACATCCATGTGTATCAAGACCACAAGCATAACCTGTGATACTATCTGTTTTACCGTTATGCTCTTGAGTAACGTGCAAGCGTAATCCTGCCAGTGCATCCATCGACTCAAACTGTTTTAAAAAGCTGTCCAAATTATAGCTTTGACCAGTGGGCTTCTCTAATCCTAAGTGCTCAAAGCGTGTCATCGCGGCTAGCAGGGCTTTACTCATTTGTTGGTAAAGTATTTTTAGGCTTGGCAGACTCACAATATCTGTCTCTGGTTTTAGCTTCTCATAAATATCCTGTAGGCTAATCGCTTGATAACTCATGCCTTCGCAGGTTTTTGCAGTGAGATTGGGCGTTGCCTGTACATTAAGTCCTACGCCCATCACCACGCCGACCAATTTGCCCGTTTGGGTAACAGGTTCTATCAAAATACCCGCAAGTTTATTAAAAGGTAGGGTCTGTGCTGCCAGTTTAGGCTCATTTGACACTGAGTCAGATGGCGGTTGATAAAAGCCCAAATCATTCGCCCACTTCACGCCGATGGGCGTCAACCCTTGCGCGCGCAATTGCTCATTTAATATTTGAATAACGGGCATTTTTGCCAGTTCAACGCCGATGATTAGTGACAGTAAACCGCTAATCGGCAGATGAACAGGATGATATAACGACAGATAGACATTGCCGCGCGGTGATTGCCACGAGCGCCCGTGCTGCCCACGACCTGCGCTTTGGGTTTCAGCGGTCAGTAGATGCATCTGCGCAGCATTTAACGTGCCATGTTGTACATCTGTTATCAGCTCGCTATTGGTAGAGGCACTGCTGACAAGGTGGCGATGGTTCAGCTGTGGTAAATGATGAAGCTCTAATGAGTCGTCAGAAAAATTGGAAAATGGCGGCATAAGTTTCGTCGATGTGGTTAATATAGCGTGGATAATCTTTGTTATACTGGGCGGTTGTCACGATTAGACAATACCAAATAAACAGCATAAAGGTCGGATTATGATTTAGCAAATGCGATAGGCAAGTGATTATAAAACTAAAGAATTTTTATAAAAATAAGTGTGATAAAAGGCTAATTCGATGATGTTATATGTGTGGTTTGTGATTGCAGGCGCGTTTGCGGGTGTCAGTGCCGGTCTATTTGGCGTTGGCGGCGGCATGATTATCGTACCAGCATTGGTATGGATTTTTACCGCTTATGATTTTTCGCCAGAAGTGGTGACCCATTTGGCGATTGGTACATCACTGGCGACCATCGTTGTGACTTCGATTAGCTCAATGACTGCGCACAATAAGCGTGGCGGCGTACGTTGGGAGGTCTGGCGCAAAATGGCACTCGGCTTGGTCATCGGTAGTTTGGTCGGTGCTGGTATTGCCGATATGATTGACGGTAAAGTATTGCAAGCCATCATCGGTGTCGGCGCGTTATTGGTCGCTTTAAAAATGCTGTTTTTGTCCAATAAAGAGCAGCTGGGCAAACCGCTACCGTCAGCTGGCGTACAGTTTGGCGCGGGTACAGGGATTGGCATGGCGTCGTCTATTTTTGGGATTGGCGGTGGCAGCTTGACCGTACCCTTTTTAAATTGGGCGGGGTTACCGATGAAGCAGTCGGTTGGCACGTCTGCCGCTTGTGGATTGCCGATTGCATTGGCTGGTGCGGCAGGGTTTGCATGGTTCGGGCAAGATGTGGTCAATCTGCCTGAGGGTACGATAGGTTTTGTCCATATCACGGGATTTTTATGTATTTCTGTCGCTAGCTTTGCGATGGCAAAAGTCGGTGCCAAGCTTGCCCACCAATTGCCTGCGCTAACGCTTAAGCGTGCCTTTGGGGTGTTGTTATTGTTTGCAGGCGGGCAGCTGTTGTTAAGTGGGATTGGGGTGATTTAGAATACTAATCGTTCGACTACTTCGGATGATATTACTTTAGGGAATATGAGTGGACGCATTAATAGCTGGTGTTATCGGTGTGATAACTGGAGGAGGAGTTTCATTCGTAGCAAATTATTTTTTGAATGTTCAAAGGTATAAGCAGGATACTAAAAAACAGAACTCTGACCACGATCATGATCTTGTAAAACAAGACTCCGAACATAAACATGACCGTCAAGTTTTTCGAAGACAAAAGTACGAAGAGCTGACCTTCCGACTTATTGATTTTACCAATATTCTGAAGAATATTAGTTTACAACTATCTCAACTAGAAAGTGGAGCTCTTATAGATACTGCTGAGTTCGATGAAAAAGGTGCAAAAATTGAAATTCTTACTATTCTGTATTTTCCGGAATTGAGTACTGATTGTGAATATTTTTTGGCGATTTCACGTCAGTTTCTCTTGTCTCATAGCCCTAACAATAACTCTAGTAGTATAAACAATCGAGAATCAATGAAGATAAGGTTTGATAAAAGTTTTGATCAACTTTACGATAAGATTAAAGAACATATATCAGACTATACTTAATAATATATAAACTCTAAAACTGACCAAGATTTCAGATAAAACAGTTACCTGCTTTTATTTACCAATCATTTATGTATTTAAATTATTCGGAACTGACAAGCCAAATACTTTCACTGTTAATAGAATGCTATTTCCTATCAATCGAATCCAGCCCCAAACGCATCCATTTTCTTGCTAGCTCATCATGGTCGCTGAGCATACTCCACAGCGCATCTTCACTAAAGATAGAGTATTCATCACCTGAATGCTCAATTGGCAGATCCGCTTCACGATCTGCCATCCATTGCGGGTCTAGGTAGTAATTTTTCAACTCATTTTGCAATGCTTCAGCTTTTAAGAACTGCTGCTGCGCTTCGAGTTGCTGGCGATGCAGTTTGCACCATTCTTCATATTTTTGCTGTAGTTCTTGCGGATTATAGTTAGGCATTTTTATACTCTTATTTTTTGATAGTTATATGAATGATTATTATTTTAAGCCATATTATAGCATTCCTGACAAACCCTAAAAAATTAGCACAATTTGAGGTAGAATAGCCGCCTGTTTTCGCCATATTTACTGATCCTTCATGCGCCTAAAATCTCTCAAGCTGGCAGGCTTTAAATCCTTTGCCAATCCAACGACTTTTACTTTTCGTCATGGTATCACCGCCATTGTCGGGCCGAACGGCTGTGGCAAATCTAACGTCATTGATGCCATTCGTTGGGTGCTGGGTGAAACCTCTGCCAAGCAGTTACGTGGCGGCGCGATGAGTGATGTTATCTTTGCCGGTACGCAAGATAAATCCGCCAAAAGTGTCGCTAGCGTTGAGCTCACCTTCGAGCATACGCAAGATGAGCAAAACGGTATTCGCCATGAATTTAATCTGTATCAAGAACTGTCCGTTCGTCGTCAGGTAAATAAAGAGGGGCGCTCGGATTATTTTATCAATGGTACGCGCTGTCGTCGCCGTGATGTCGTCGATGTATTCTTGGGTACGGGACTTGGCGCACGTAGTTATGCGGTGATTGAACAAGGTATGATTGGGCGTATTGTTGAGTCTAGCCCCATGCAGCTGCGTGAGTTCATCGAAGAGGCAGCAGGAGTCTCACGCTATCAAGCTCGCCGTGAAGAAACCCAAAAGAAGCTCGAGAAAACGAAAGATAATTTGGCACGCCTGCATGATATGCAAAGCGAGCTGGTCAGCCAACAAAAGCGTCTGTCTAAACAAGCCGCTAGTGCTGAGCGTTACGAAGCGTTAGCGTTGTCGCTTGCTGATATCAAACAGCAACTTGCCATTCAGCAGCTCTATCAAGCCAAGCATACTCAGCAGCAGCAAAAAATAGCCCATGAGCGCAGCGCCACTGAAGTATCAACTTTACAAGCCAACTATGACACCCTAAAAGCCAAGCAAGATAAACTTGCTGCTCATATCAATCAAGAACAGTGGTTAAAAGATGACGCTCAAAGCAACCATTATCAACAGCAGCTAAGCTATCAACAAGCAGAGCATCAATTAGGTGATGCTAAATCACAATTAAACGTTATCGCACAGCAACTAGCCAGCTTGGATCAACAGCGTCAGCAAGCAGTCGATGAGATAAATCGCTTAAAGGCTGAGCAAGCCGAGCAGCACACTGTGCTAGAAGGATTGCGTCCTAAGCTCAATGAATTAACGAATAAACGTGAAGCGCATAAACGCAACGAGCAGCCATTACAGCGCGCCTACCATGACGCGCAAAATCAGCTATCACGCTTGCAAGATAATGCACGCATGCTTGAACAACAGCAAGCCATTAATAACCAAGCACAAAAACGTTATCAGCAAAATCATGATAAGTGGCAGCGTCGTCATACAAACTGGCAGCATTTATGGCAGCAACTCCAACAGTCGCTATCACCAGTTGAAAGTGCTGGTTTGCAAGATAATTCTAATGCAAATAATTTACAGCAGACGTTATCGGCGCAAGTTGCTGAGCTAAACAAAAAATTGCAGCAGATTGAACGCCAACAAGACAGTGTGGATGAGCGCTTGTCTGAGCTACAACCGCAAGCGCAGGATTTACAACAGCAATTGCACACGCAGCAGCGCGAGTTGAGCGAGAATGAGAAGCGCCACGCCGTATTGGCAGGTGAGTACGATACCCTGCATCAAATATTGCATCCTAAGCCGGCATCAAAATCGCAACAGTCTGCTGATGCAAAAACTGCTGATGTTAAAAGTGATTTAGAAAGCAAAATAGTCAGCGACTATAGCCAATTGACCATTACCACCTTGCGTGATCAGATTGAGTTAAGCGCGAAAGGTCAGCAGCATGCCAAGCTACTCGATAGTGTGTTGGCATTGTGGTTAGACAGCCATGTGCTAGTTTCTAACCAAACCTATCAACCAAATGTTAATAATGTGAGCGCTGACTCCGAGCAAACGCATAGCTTATGGCAAGTACTTGAGCATGAGTTAAAAGATTTATTTGTTTATCAAAATGCGCAAACCAATACAGTGGACAAGTCATCAATCAAAATAGAAACGGGCCATAGCTTGTGGCTATCTGCTAAACAAAACGGTGTAAACGCAAAGCCACTGGTTAGCGAATTGCCTGAGAGTTTGATTGATAAAGTATTGCCTTTATCACAGCTGATTAGCGCACCGAACTTAGCGCTTTGGCAGCACTGTTATTTATATATTGCACAGCCTGAGACAGATAATAAGCAAACGTTAGAAGCGCTTGCTGAGATTTTAAAAGTATTGCCATCGTCAGCTATTTTACTAACGACTGACGGCTGGCTTATCAGTCGTCAGGGTACGATGAATCTAAGTAAATTTGTTGGTGCGCAAGATGGACAAAATGGTAGCAATAACAGCAACAGTCAATTTTTAACCCAGCGTTTACAGCAGCGCAGCCGTTTACAAGCGTTAGAAGACTTGCTCGATGAGTTTGAGAACAAAATAGAAGCGCAGAAAAAAGCGATTACAAAAGACCAGCGTAACTATGATGCAATGACGGTCAGCTTAGAAGAAACACGCGCGCAAGCTGAGCAATTAACCCGCGATAAGCATCAGTATCAGCAAAAGCTCACTACTCAGCGTGCCAACGCTGAACGTTTGCAAGCGGACAGCCAACGCCTTAATGCTGACAAAGTTACCCTTGAGCAAGAGCAACAGGAGTTGGTGCAAGAACAACAATCGCTCAATCATGAGCAGCAGGATCTCCAAAGCAAAATCGCAGCGCTAACGCCACAAATCGCCGATGCTCGCGCGGCAACTCAGCAATTACAAGCGGAGCGCAGTGAGCTAAGTCGTACCCGTCAAGCAGATGATGACGCTTGGCAAGCTTTGCAGCTTCGTATTCAACAAAGTGAGATGCGTTTAGAACACAGTGTCAGCAGTCTTGCTCGGGCAAATGCGCAATTTGATAAGTCGCTACAAAGCGAGCAAAATCTAAAGACGCGTCATGAGCAGCAGCAAAATATGCTGCCAGCACTGCAAGCAGCATTACAAACAGTACAGACCGCGCGCGATGAGCAGCAGGCTGTATTAACAGGGCGAGAAACTGCATTAACGGTGCTCAAGCAAGAATACAATCAGCAGCAGGTTGAGCTAGATAGCTTACAAAACACACTGCAAACTCAGCAAAATGCGCTTGCCAATCACTCGACCGAGCTGGCACTAAGCGCTGCAAAATTACAGGATGCTAGTAGCCATACGCAAGAAGCGCTAGATGCTTATTATAAGGTGAGTCATAAATATAAAGCGCATTTGGATATAGCGCAGCACCCACAGCATCAGCAACAAGTGATGAGCGTTTCAAACTTATTGGCAGATTTTATTGCGCATGATCGCCGTGTGCGCCCAGATAAAATCGCTGAGCTTGAGGCTGAGCGCGTGCAGCTTGAGCAGCAGCTAGGCAAAATTGGCGCGGTCAATCTCGCTGCCGTGGCAGAGTTGGCAGAGGTTAATGAACGCTTAGAGCCACTCGCGCAGCAGACAACCGATATTGCTGCGAGTATGCAGACGTTAACGGAGGCGATTGCTTCGATTGATGAAACGACCAAGACGCTATTTATGCAGACGCTCGATGCCGTCAATATTGAGCTTGCCAATTTATTTGCCAAAGTGTTTGGTGGCGGGCAAGCCAGTTTAACGCTCAATACGGATGATATGCCCATTAATGCACCAAAATCAGAACAGTGGCGGGCAGGGCTAACCTTGATGGCACAGCCAAAAGGCAAACGTAACAGCCGTCTCGCTGTGCTTTCAGGCGGCGAAAAGACGCTTACTGCATTGAGCTTGATTTTTGCGATATTTAAGCAGCATCCCGCGCCATTTTGTGTGTTGGATGAAGTCGATGCACCACTTGATGACGCCAACGTCGCTCGCTTTACCAGTCTTATTCATGAATTAGCAGACGATTTGCAGTTTATCTTTATCAGCCATAATAAATTAACGATGCAGATTGCCGATGAGTTAAAAGGCGTGACCATGCCAAGCGCAGGGATTTCTACCTTGGTCAGTGTGTCACTCGATGAGGCAGCGCGTTACCTTTCTGATTAAGAGCAGCGTTGAATAGCAAAAATAATTGATAACTGGCAGCAGTTGTCGGTGGTATAGTTAGAAATGATGTGACAATATTACAACGTCACGCAAGTGTGTCAGCCTCACGGTAAACGATGACTATATGGTGACGATATTCATTAGCCATGCTAGACTATTGCCATTTATTCCCTCTTATGTATTCCCTTTTGTCATATATTAGGATGTATCTCTTATGACCGCTATTCAGTTTATATTGATTGCCATTGCCGCATTTATCATGCTTGCAGGGCTATTTATGGTCATTCGTAGCTTTAAGCGCCGCAATAATGCTGAAGCGGTAGCGGTCAATTATGATAAAAACGGTATTCCTATCATACCGCGTCATGAACGCAATATCGTCGATCAGCCAGACTTGGATGATACAGTCGCTGGCGAAACAAGTATCGGCCCTGATCGCAGTTATCTAAATGCGGTGGTCGAAGACGAACCTTTGACCCAACCTCATACCCATGTTGATACGCAGCTGACAGCTGGGCATGCGGATGTTAATGACAGCGATACTGGCACAATAGATGATGCTGACTATGTGCGCTGGCAAGCAGAGCAGCAGCGTGCTGACAATAGCGAGTTTGCAGAAGCCGCTGAGCAGATGCATATCGAGCAAGAGCCTGATGCATTTTCTAGCTTGATGTCGGCAACTGACAGCTTGATGCCCTCTATTGATACCGCAGACGAGCCAAGCTTCGATAATAACAGTCCGATACTCGATCAGCATCTCTCAGAGCCAGTGGATGAAGCGCAAAACGGTCCACTCATCAATGCCAAAGACAACATTAATATCACTATCTTGCCGCATCAATATCGCGACCGTCCAGCCGCAATTATCCGTGGTCGTGACTTATTGGCATTAATTGATAAGTATGGTCTGCGCTATGGCGCGATGAATATGTTCCATCGCTATGAGCAAAAAGACGGCACCGGTATGCTCTGGTTTAGCATGATGGGCATCACCGATAGTGGTATCGCGCCTTTTGATCCGCATAGCGTGGCGACCAATACTTATAATGGCGTGGTAGTATTCTTATCTTTGCCGCATCCACAAGCGCTGCGTAGCTTCGATAGTATGATGAGCATCGCTTATATGATGGCAAGTGATTTGGACGCCATTATGCTCGATGAAGAGAACGAACCAATCACCCCTGAATACAAGCAGCAATTGCGTAATCAAGTCCGCGATTATGAAGGTTAGTTTTAATGTATGAATACAGGTTGATCAATAAAAGCTGATTCATATTAGCAGTATTAAAAAAGGCAAATAGCGATTGACGTTATTTGCCTTTTTTAATGGGCTTTAGTTTCTGCAAAATGCTAGAGTCGGTTCAAGATAATTTAGATACAAGGAAGGTGAGTGAAAGTACTACACATAGTAGACTGAGCGAGCCTGACACAGTATCTAATTTATATAGGAACGACTATATCCGAGCATCCTACAAACTTGTTATCATATCGGCATCTTGAATTGCAAATAAAAGACGCCGACTATGACTGACCCTATCTCACCACTTACCTCTAAAGACATTAATAAAGACATCAATACTACTAACCCTATAAAAAATGATGATGCTATCGTCACCCAGATGCGCACGTTTATCGATGCGCTTAAGCAGCACAATTATGCCTACTATGTGCTTGATAATCCTATTTTAGAAGACAGCGAATACGATCAGTTGCGTCGCTCTTTATTGGCGCTTGAAGAACAATATCCGGATTTGGTGCAGCCAGATAGCCCGATTAACCAAGTTGGCGACATGCCGCTATCGGCTTTTACCCAAGTCACTCATGATATTCCCATGCTCTCGCTTGGCAATGTCTTTGATTATGATGAATTACATGGCTTTATGCGCCGCGTGAATGATCGCCTCAACGATGCACAGCAAAACCCTGAATACGAGATGGAGCTAAAGCTCGATGGCTTGGCGGTGTCACTCAAATACGCTCATGGCAAGTTTGTCCAAGCGGTGACACGCGGTGATGGGCAAACGGGCGAGGACATCACTCAAAATGCCAAAACCATTCGCAATTTGCCACTTTGGCTCGCGGCTGCAAGCGAGATTCCATTATTGGAAGTGCGCGGTGAGGTGCTGATGCCGAAAGCGGGTTTTGAGCGTTTGAATCGCCTTGCTGAAGAAAAGGGCGACAAAACTTTTGCCAATCCACGCAATGCCGCTGCTGGAAGTTTGCGTCAGCTAGATCCCGCCATTGCTGCTAGCCGTCCGCTCGCATTTTACTGTTATTCAGTCAATCAAGGTTTACCTGAGCATATCAAAACCCAATCAGCAGCGCTTGCATGGCTAAAGACCATTGGCTTTACCATCAGTGCAGTCGAGGTGGTACAAAATCCACGCGAGGCTCAAGCCTATTATGAATCGGTAAAGGAAACACGCGGCGAGCTACCGTTTGAGATTGATGGCATGGTCATCAAGGTCAATAGCTTGGCATTGCAGCAGCAGCTTGGGTTTTTATCGCGTGAGCCGCGCTGGGCAACCGCTTATAAATTCCCTGCCGAAACTGTCATGACCCGCTTGCATGCTATCGAGTGGCAAGTCGGACGCACTGGCGCCATTACGCCCGTTGGTAAATTAGAACCCGTGAAAGTCGGCGGCGTCACGGTCAGCAATGTCACCTTGCATAACTTTGGCGAGATTCAGCGTCTAGATGTGCGCGCAGGTGATATGGTCAGCGTCCATCGTGCAGGTGATGTGATTCCTAAAGTGACTCGTGTTTGGACAGATCAGCGTCCAGAAAATTCTGAACCGGTACAGCTGCCATCGACCTGCCCAGTGTGTGACTCGCCTGTGGTATTGCCCAAAGATGAAGCGTTAGCGCGTTGCACTGGTGGGCTATTTTGTCCCGCGCAGCAGGTCGAGGCGCTCATCCACTTTGTCTCGCGTCGGGCAATGGATATCGATGGCTTAGGCGCAAGTTGGCTGATTAACTTTTTTGAGCATGGCTTGGTGAAGACAGTCGCTGATATCTATCAATTGCACAATCATCAAGACGAGCTGATTACGCTTGAGAAACTGGGCGAAAAATCAGTACAGAACATCCTCAGCGCTATCGAAGCCAGTAAGCATACAACACTCGCGCGCTTTATTTATGCGCTGGGTATTCGCGGCGTTGGTGAGACCACGGCGCAGAATTTGGCACAGCAATTTGGCGACCTTGATAGCCTAATGGCTGCTGATATCGATAAGCTCCTACAAACGCCTGATGTTGGCGCTATTACTGCCGAGCTTGCTTATAAATTTTTCCGCGCACCGCACAATATCGAAGTCATTACTGCATTACGTGAAGCAGGTGTGCATTGGGATAAAGTCGAGCAAGTAGCATCAGAAGGATTGCCGCTCGATGGGCAAACGTGGGTCATCACTGGCGCGCTCGATAGCATGGCGCGTGATGAAGCCAAAGCCAAGCTGCAAGCACTAGGGGCAAAAGTCTCAGGCAGTATCTCTGCAAAAACCACTGCGCTACTGGCAGGGGATAAAGCTGGCTCGAAGCTCACCAAAGCGGAAAAATTGGGCGTTAAGATAGTGGGTGAGGAAGAGTTTTTGGCGATGGTTGGGGAGTAGGGTATGGATGCTGATATAAGTAAATATAAGAAACTATATGCTAATTATGCCGAGGTTTCTTATCCAATAACTTATAGTGAGAGTAAGCACAAAGTTAGTGATAGACTGAGCCATAAAAGACTTTCTAAAAAAATTGCAGAAAATATGGAAGAGTATGTTTCCATATTTGACAATAGGGATTATCTTAGCCTAGATAGAGATACTTATATTTATCCTTTTGAAGGAAGTGTTAAAAAATGTGCATTTTGCTTAAAAAGTGAACCTGATGTCAGTTTTAAAAATAAACCACATGTAATCCCAGAGTTTTTAGGGAATAAGTATTTATTACATTACGATGAGTGTGATCAGTGCAACTCAGAATTTGGCAACACTATAGAGAGAGAGCTTAGTGAATATTTAAGACCTCGCAGAGTATTTAGTAAAATAAAAGGCAAAACGAGAAAGTATATTAGTTCTTACTCCAAGAATGGAAAAAAGGGGTTTGAGTTTTCAGAAGAAAAAGGTAGTTATATTATACCAATTAATGATAATTTAGATTTAAACTTTAAGAATAAAGAGTTTACTTACGTTTGTGAAATAGCAAAACATACTCCTATAAATGTTTATAAAGGGCTTATGAAGGTTTTATATGGCTTACTACCTAGAGAGCATAGAATGTACTTTGAGGTTGTTAGAAATTTTTTAATAGATGATAAGTTGGATAAGATTTCAGATCAAATACCTATAAAAGTAGTTTCTACATTTATGCCTTACAATAACTTAAGCTCTCCTTATGTAAGTATTTTACATAGAAGTAAAGATACATCTGAAAATGAAGTGTTAGAAGAAGATTTTTTTGAATATGTAGGAACCATCTGTTTTGGAAATACTATTTTTGAAATACCTATGTATTGTGATAAGGATATTAAAAAAGCGATAAATAAAAAGGAGATATCTTTGAAGTTAACTCCTAAACCTTATGGGAGCTTTTGGAGGGAGATAGAAGACTTGAATGGAAGAGAGAAGGTTGTATCAGAGTATCCGTTAAATTTTGGATATCATTCAATTACTGTTTTTGATTAGTTAGCGTAGGGTGCGCCCAGCGCACCTAGAAAAAAACTACTCTAATTTATCTGAAAAACTCTCTGAAAAACCAATTGACTCATTACCCCAGTCTTCCGCATAAACACCTTGCTTCACATAACGATGAAAGCTCGAATATGGCCAGTCTACTACATTTTTAACTAACCCATGCTTAACAGGATTATAGTGCAAATAATCCATATGCCTTATGAAGTCTGCTTCGTCTTTTATTTCATGTTCATAAAATCGACGTTGCCAAATACCTCTTTCGCTTCTTTTAATTTTTGAACGGCTTAACACATGACCCCTGCCGTCAATCCCGTA
>NZ_DKHR01000041.1:0-7056 GCF_002453835.1 Psychrobacter sp. UBA6739 | reverse complement strand
GAAGCCATTTTTAAGTGCAGCGTCTTTAATATCTATCGCGTTACCGTCTTCCATAATGATGCGTGAGATATCAGGGCTGACTTTCATGACTTCGTAGATACCGACTCGTCCTTTATAACCTTCACGGCATTCATTACAGCCTACTGGCTCGTGAATGATATTGTCTGGATTGTCCAAATCGGCGTCTGTAAAGCCGAGCTCAAGCAGACTTTGCTTAGGGATGTTAATAGGTTTTTTGCAGTTTTTACACAAACGTCGTGCTAGGCGCTGGGCGATAACCAAGTTCACTGAAGTCGCGATATTAAAGGAGGCCACACCCATGTTACGCAGCCGCGTCAGTGTTTCAGGTGCTGAGTTGGTATGTAGGGTTGAGAGCACCATATGCCCTGTTTGCGCTGCTTTAATTGCAATTTCAGCAGTTTCAAGGTCACGAATCTCACCAACCATGACAATATCAGGATCTTGGCGTAAAAAAGATTTGAGGGCATTTGCGAAAGTTAGACCCACTTTTGGATTGACGTTGACTTGATTGATCCCCTCCAAGTTAATCTCCACTGGATCTTCAGCAGTGGATATGTTGGTCGCGCCAGTATTTAAAATATTAATACCAGTATAAAGCGACACGGTCTTACCAGAACCAGTTGGTCCCGTGATAAGCAACATACCTTGCGGTTTATGCAGTGCCTCTAAAAACATATCTTTCTGATCAGGTTCATAACCGAGCGCTTCAATACCCAACATCGCTGAAGAAGGATCCAAAATACGAAGTACAAGTTTTTCGCCAAATAGGGTAGGCAGACAGCTTACTCGAAAGTCGATGGCTTTATCTTTAGATATCTTGAGCTTGATACGTCCATCTTGTGGCACACGGCGCTCTGAAATATCCATCTGCGACATGACTTTTAAACGGGCCGCAATTTTCCCAGCCAGTTGTACAGGTGGATTGGCCATTTTTTGCATCACCCCATCGACACGAAAGCGAACGCGATAGGTTTTTTCATAGGGTTCAAAGTGCAAATCAGAGGCGCCCATACGAATGGCATCAACCAGCATTTTATTAACAAATTTTACAACAGGTGCTTCCTCGACGCTATCACTAAGCTTGGTCTCGCTTTCCTCTTCTTCACCTTCATCAAAGCCAATATTTAAATCGCTATCAGAGAAGCTATTAAAATTTTGCATGGTATCAGCGTAAAGACTTTCAATACGCTTTTTTAACTTATCTTCTTCGACGACAATAGTTTCAATAGACAGCCGTGAATTAAAAGCAATAGCGTCGATTGCATCCACACGAGTTGGATCACTCAATGCGACGAATAAACGCTGTCCTCGTTTGAATAGTGGCAACGCATTAAATTTACGAACGATTTTTTCATCTACTAAGTCTTTTGGAATGACATCAATATGTAAGGCATCAAGGTCGAAAAGAGGATCACCAAAAGCTTGTGACAACATCTGCGCAAGATGATAAGCATCTGCCAATTTATTGTCGACTAGGTAGGGCACTAGTCCTACTTGTTGCTGTTGCGATTCGGTCTGCGCGATTTTCATATTCGCTTCGCTGACGATACCTTCGCTGATTAGCTGGTGCGCTAAACCACCATATTTGCTCGTGGTGATAGACATTACGACTTCTCCTTAATACCCCATATGCTATATATTTGTCTGAAATCCATACACTTCTGAGAGCCACTTACTATTATAATTTTTAACAGATACCTGCTATAAGTCATTGTTAGCCTTTGGGCTATCATTAATAACAGTCAATGCAGAGATGCTCTTACAAGAGATTTAGCAGAGAAAGCGTTTTAATAGTGTAGGTCATCAGTAGCTTGGTCATTAGATTATTGATAATGTTCTGTTATATATAGACACAATACTATAAAACATTACTTTAGTTTAAAGATTTTATATGAACGATTGAGTGCTTGACCCAAAAAATTATAGCTTGAGACAATGTCTAGAGCGTATCCTCAATTTAATAGACTATCCTCTAAATAAGTTGAAAATGGTTGGATTTTGCCAAACATCGTCGAGTAGCCTATCAATATCTCGATAATATTTGCGCTACTTTCATTGTTTGATATCAATTTATCTCATTTTCATCATAATTTTTTAGAGTGAGGACAAGCCCTAGTAAATATTCGCACTGACTGTCTGTTTTTCTGCTGGCGGCAGCATACTATAGCACTTGGGAATTATTTGTTATACTGGCGCGCATATTAGCCAAATTGGCAAGAATAGATGAAACAAGGTAGATGAGTATGCAAGCTTGGGTAATTGGTAATTGGAAACAAAATCCAGCAACGAGTCACGACGTCGATTTGTTGTTGAATAATTTGTTGACTACGATTGATGCTAAAGAGCAAGCCGACACAGAACGGTCAAATAGTCGCTGTCAGTTGATGGTGGCACCAAGCTGTATTCATCTGGCAGCTGTCAGTGCGCGTTTAGCCGGTAGTTCGATATTGAGTGCAGCGCAAGACGTCAGTGCGCATAGTGCTAGCGTTGGCGCTTATACAGGCGATTGCTCAGCACAGCAAATAGCAGACGCTGGGGCAACTTGGACGATACTGGGTCATTCTGAGCGTCGCCAGTATCATAGCGAGTCTCACGATACGTTATTGCAAAAAGTGACTCACGCACTCACCCAAGGTTTGGGTATGGTATTTTGTATTGGTGAAACTCAGGCTCAATATGATGATAAGCAAACCCTTGACGTAATTGACACTCAGTTATCAGTAATAAAAGAAGTAATTACTACCCAACCAGATCTCATATCATCACTATCTAATCGCCTGATCATTGCTTATGAGCCAGTGTGGGCGATTGGTACTGGCAAAGTCCCAACCGTGAGCGAAGTCAGTCAAACGCATCAGCATATTAAGCAAACCATCACAGGCTTTGCAGAATCACTAAAGGTAATGAGTGTGCTATATGGTGGTAGTGTCAATGCGGACAATGCTGATAGCTTTGCCGCAGATCCTATGATTGATGGGGCATTGGTTGGCGGCGCATCATTAAAGGTAGAGAGTTTTTTGGCAATTGCCAATGCCTTTAGTCGAGCTAAAGACTAGTTAATAGAGATAAAACGTGCATTTCATAGCGGTCTCGATTATAAAATGTCTTTATCAGTTGGCAAAAGTAGGTTTAACAGTGCCCTTGCAATCGTGTACAATGCGCCTTATTTATATAATCGATTTGGCAGCATTACCCGTCAATTGCTATTCCTATTAACCGTAAGATTTATTTTCCGTTATCAGTCGTCATTACGCGGCAAAAGAGGCCACCATGTTTACGTTTATATTAGCCCTGCATATTATCGTGGCGATTGCCATGATCGGCTTGATTTTGATACAGCATGGTAAAGGGGCAGACGCTGGAGCTTCTTTTGGCGCTGGCTCGTCAGGTACGGTCTTTGGTGCGGCAGGAACAGCGAACTTTTTAACGCGTGCGACAGCAGTCTTAACAGTGATATTCTTTATCACCAGTATGACGCTAGCCGTTCACGCGCGCAAACAGGCTGAAGATCAGTTCCGTTTAGATGCACCTGTGTCAGCACCACAAACGCCGCGTCCATTGACACAGAATCCTCAATAACTGTATTTTAAAGACACTTGCCTTTAATAGCTGTCTTTAGTCATTGCCTTTTAATTGAGGCAGCTCTTGCTATTTTGAGACGTTAGATTTACAATGCTTTTCTGTTTTAGCAGTCTGATTCTATCGATGCCTACCTTAAGCATCTATTATGATAGATTAGATAGTAATAATAGAGCAGTGAAAAATGCGATTGTGGTGGAATGGTAGACACGCCATCTTGAGGGGGTGGTGGCGCAAGCTGTGGGGGTTCAAGTCCCCCCAATCGCACCAAGTTTTTAAAGTTGTAACGTATTAAGTGCGGCGTTAGTAATATAGGTAAGAAATTTAGTTTAATTTATTTAAAATAAAGATTGACACTTATATAAAACCCTCCTATAATACGCACCATAGATTGATGCGGGGTGGAGCAGTCTGGTAGCTCGTCGGGCTCATAACCCGAAGGTCGTTGGTTCAAATCCAGCCCCCGCTACCACTTTTTATACTGATGTTTTGTACACTAAATTTGTCAGTAACGATTAGCCCACCATTATGTTTGTGGGTTTTTTTGTATCTGACGGTCAGTGGTATCGCGGTATCTATCCTACTTATGCTAAGCTCTAGTTCTATAGAGTGCGATATTATTCGTTATTGGTTGTCACCTGCCGCTATCGGCGCGCTGCTTCTTAAGCACACTATCCTTTATTCCTCACTCCTTTATCGATAGTACTGCTTTGTGAATAATAAAAGCATTGTCTGGCTGAGCTTGATGTTTTTTGTGCTCATCCCTATATAAGCGCATATCATATAAAATAATATGTTTGTGATTTAAGATAATATAATGACTGTGTCTCTTACTAATAAATAAATTTCATGAGTGAGCGACAATTACGCGGTTTACTAAGTACGATAGATACGTGAATAGGAAAAGATAAATAGATTATGAAGCTTTCAACCAAAGTTACAGAACTGACCAATATTATTGCTCCTGCCGTCGCGGCTTGCGATGTGGCATTATGGGGTATCGAGTTTGCACCGCAAGGCAATCGCTCTTTATTACGCATTTATATTGAGGCATTGCCAGAAGAGCAGGCCCAAAATAAACAAGTAACCATTGAAAACTGTGCAGCAGTGAACCATCAAGTGAGCGGTATTCTTGAGGTTCATGATCCGATTGCTGGTGAGTTTATCTTAGAAGTTTCTTCACCAGGTTTCGACCGTGCATTCTTTTCCGATGAGCAGATGCATGCCTATGTTGGTCAAACTGTCAGCTTGCGTCTAATACAAGCGATTGGTGAAGGTGATCAAAAACGTCGCAAAGCGACAGGTACTTTAGATAGTATCGATGCAAATGTCTTAAATCTGACATCAAGCGATGGTCAGCAGTTTGAGATTGCGCTGAGTAATATTGATAAAGCCAATTTGATTTATGAAGATGCCTAAGCTTTTGTACAGCTTGGTTTGATTTGAAAACTTGAAGTAACAAATCATTCATCAGCATTTTAATATCCAAACAGCTTATATAGCTTACGGTGAAAATATAATAGCAATACATAAATTATAAAATTTAAGTCAATTAAAAATGATAGGACAGGTATAGCATGAGTCGTGAAATCTTAACGGTAGTAGAAACTGTCAGTAATGAAAAGGGCTTAAATCCTGAAGATATCTTTGAAGCGATAGAAGATGCTTTGGTGGTATCGACTAAGAAAAAAGTATACACCGAACAGCCAGAAGTGGCAGTACGGGTTGCTATCGACCGTACAACGGGCGATTATGATACTTATCGTTACTGGACAGTGGTTGCAGATGAAGACCATGAAATGCCTGCTTGTCAGCTAGCCATCAGCGATCTTGATCCAGAAGAATGGTCAATCGGCGATGTCAAAGAAGAACAGATTGAATCGATTGAGTTTGGTCGTATTGCTGCGACGCAAGCCAAACAAGTCATCATCCAAAAGATTCGTGAAGCTGAGCGTAATTTAGTAGCAGATGCTTTTGAGCCACGTGTTGGCGAGATGATGTATGGCGAAGTCAAGAAGCAGACTCGTGATGGCTATATCATTGATCTAGGTGACAATGCCGAAGGCTATTTGTCACGTGATCAGATGCTGCCGCGTGAGCAATTACGTGCAAAATCACGTATCAATGCCATTTTGTATCATGTCAACCGTGAAAACCGTGGTGCTCAGTTGTTACTGTCTCGTACTCATCCTGAAATGCTTTCAGCATTGATGCAAAAAGAAGTACCAGAGATTGCCGAACAAATTATTGAAATCCGCAACGTCGCGCGCTTGCCGGGTACTCGTGCTAAAATAGCTGTGAAAACCAACGATCATCGTATCGATCCAGTTGGTGCTTGTATTGGTATGCGTGGTACACGTATCCAAGCCGTACAGCAGGAGCTTGATGGCGAACGCATTGATGTGGTGGTGTGGTCAGATGATCCAGCACAGTTCATTATCAGTGCTTTAGAGCCAGCTGACGTCAGTAGCATCATTTTGGATGAAGATACGCAGACAGCTGATATTATTTTTAGTACCAATGATCAGTTGGCACGTGCGATCGGTTCACAAGGTCAAAACGTACGTTTGGCGTCTGAGCTAACGGGCTATAAGCTTAATATGATGCTAGAAGAAGAATATCAGCAGCGTCAACAAAACGAATCGAAAGCCTTTATCGAATTATTCTATGAACGTTTAGAAGTAGATAAAGACTTAGCACAAGCACTTGTCGATATTGGTTTTACCAGTATTGAAGAAGTGGCTTACGTACCAGTTGAAACCTTTTATGATATCGAAGGTTTAGACGATGAAGCGATTGAGATGATTCAAGAGCGTGCAAAAGAAGTCGTCATTGCTGATGAGCTGGTCAAACAACAGAACATGAAAGAGCCAAGTCAAGAGCTACAAGAGCTTGAAGGTATGACAGTCAATTGGGCCTATAAAATGGCACAAAAAGACATTATTACCGTTGATGATTTGGCAGAACAAGCAGTCTTCGATCTCGAAGATATCGAAGGTTTAGACTCTGAAACCGCAGGAAAACTCATCATGAAAGCTCGGGAATCTTGGTTCAATGAATAAGCGGTAACTGCATATCGCTGTCTTTTAGTGATATGCTATCGATAATAAAGTGCTGGTATGAATGCAGTACCAATACCAGCCTTACCCCAATCATTTGTAGCCAACAACTGAATTGAACATATAGCAAATAATAGACAGTAGGTGATAATAAATGGCAGATAAGACCGTCAAAGAACTGGCAGATATGGTAGGCAAAACCGCAAGTGCTGTACAACAGCAATTGGTAGATGCTGGACTGCCTGCTCGTGCAGAGGGTGACCTAGTCACTGAGCTTGAGCAAGAGAAGTTGGTGACGTATTTAAAGCAAAGTCATGGTCAGCAAGAAAAGCGTCGTATTAGTCTTAAATCTAAGACAACTAGCACTGCGCGCGTGACCGGCTCTTCAGGTAAATCT